>CAYOHG010000646.1:0-2026 GCA_964403685.1 uncultured Planctomycetales bacterium | reverse complement strand
CCTGCGGACCGAACGGAGGTCGAGGCCGCCATAGGACTCGGCTTTGAGCAGTCATTGCGGCGCTACCAGCCAGTCTGCATGGCGCTCTGGCGCAAGAGGAACCCGCTGCGCCCTGTCGACGAGTTCCACGCCGAATGGGCACGGTATGCCCGGGTCGTGGAATCGGCGCGCGACTGGCTGCGTTGGAGTGACGTCGAGGCGGCCGTCGAGCTGGCGTCTAGGCGGGACGAGCCGGCAGGCTCTCTGGGGCTGCTTGAGCAGCTTCAAGCGACCGTCTCGGAATGGCAAGCAGCAAGGCGCGAGTTGGGCGCTCCCGCATATCGATTCGAAGCGACTGAACGCAACTACGAGACAGCGCGTAGTGCGCTGGTCGGGCACCTGATGGCCTGGTTCGCCTACCTCGTGGTTCCCAGAGCGTCCGGGGCTCATGGTCCCACGGTTTCGGCAGAGCTTGCCAACAATGTATTGGCATGGATCGGAGAACTGCGTGACTCGAAGGCGTCCAATGACGTGATCGAACTGCCGCTCGAGCAGAGTGTAGTTACGCAGCGGGTGGCGAAGGATGCCCTGACCCTCGCAAGTAGCCGTCCGACCGTTCGCGAACTCGCCATGTTGACGGAGCCGCTTCGGGACCTTTCGATCACGGCGCCTGCCGCTGTTGGGGCGATGAAACTGAAAGACGAACCTGATAAGGCAGCGACGATCTACGAGACCAACGACGAAGCACTGCGCGGACAGCATGCAGCGACTGCCGTCGAGGCCCTACTCAAGGTCGCGGACGCTCTCGCTCTCAAATGCGGCGAAGTCCTCGATGCAGAGGCAGTACGAAGCGATCCGCTCGTTGTCCTACTGAGCCATGGTCCGTGGGCAAATCGCGTTTCGGTGCTTGCGGCGGTCCGCTATGGGCTGGAACGGTCCGTGCCTGCGACCGCTGCGCGTATGAAGGAGCGCCAGGCATTTCGGGACGTCGATGACTGGCGCACGCTGTGGGCGAAGTTCGAGGAACTCGGAGAGATTCCGAAGCCCGCCACTCCGAGTCCAACCAAGCCGAAATTCGACGTGCTTGGAACGGGGTGGACGGAGGACGAGTTCACAGCATCGGCTGCCCAAGGTCCCGGCGGAGTGCTGGTTCAGCGGCTTGAAGGCTACGTGAACCCGGAGCTCGATCTTGCCACCCTTCGAAACCTGGATCGCGAAAAGCTTTCCGTTAGCGGCAGGAGGGGTGGATCGGGTGGTGGTGGTGGTACGGGTCGGCGACGCCCCCCGGAGTCCGTTCTGAAAATGCTCGGTGCCGTGGGAGAGCACTTTGTCTTCCAGCAGATGAGGCAGCTCCTCGGCGACTTCGACCTAACCAACTGGAAATCTAAGGCGAAGGAGATCTTCGGGTACGGCGAGGGCGACGATTCCCTGGGGTACGACTTCGAGTACCACGATCTGCGAGGAGCGCTCACGGGCGACGAGTCGGTTCCACGTTGCCTGATTGAAGTGAAGTCGACCGCGAGCGATATTTCCGATGCGTTCGAGATGACGACGAACGAGTGGGAAACGGCCATTCGCTGCCACACGGGTGGCGAGAAGGCCGCTTATGTGATCGTTCGAGTCATCCGAACGGCAACGAAGCCCGAACTCCTTGACATTCTCGTGGATCCGATCCAACTTCATCTGGACGGTGTTCTTGACTATAGTAGTCGTGACTTGCTCGTCGCGGTCGGCAAAGTGCGGTGACCAGGTCGATGAATCGCTCACCAGAGCGTGGACGCTGAAGTAGAGAAGCGCGGGGGAAGTGGCATGTCATCTGTCTACGCAATGTTTGTAGGTGCACTACGGGACTGGATCGCGTTCCTTGGGCAAGGCCTCGCGACGCCGTTGATTGCGGAGACCCGGAAGGGCAGCGACACGAGTGAAGCAGAAGCATCGGTCGATCCAGCATTTCGAGGCTGGTTGTATGGCGATCCGATGGTCACTGGGAACCCCGCTAACCGATACGGCGACGATTCCCCTGGACGCCTGACGAGCAACGGTCTCG
>CAYOHG010000645.1:0-2032 GCA_964403685.1 uncultured Planctomycetales bacterium | reverse complement strand
CTGGGTTCTGGGCGAACCGCGCGGCGGTCGAGCAGCGGGCGGCGAAGACCGCTGCCGCGAGGTCGAAGTGCTGCTGATCGGAGGGCTCTTCGCGGCGCTGGTGTGTGCGGCGGTTGGCCTTGCGGAAGCGGTTTCAGCCCAGGCCGGCGGTCTGGCGCTTGAGCGATTCGTCGCCACGATCTTCATCGTCACACTGGTTGCCGCCGCGCTGCCCGTCTGGTCCGGGCCCGCACAGCGCGCCTACTGCGCCGGCGGCGGAGCGCTCCTGGTCGCCGCGACCGGCCTGCAACTCGCGCCGATCACCGGCCTGGCCGACCAGTGGCCCTGGCTGCTGCTGGCCGCGGCGCTCGCCACGTTGGCCGCCGCATGCGCCGATGTGCTGCGCGGCTGGTGGCGGCGCCGCCAGTCATGGCTGGCCGCTCCGGCCGCAGCCGCGGAGATTTCGCGGCCGGTCCACGGGCTGGCGGCCGCCGAGATCGTGATCGGCGCACTGCTGCTGGGCAGCCTTCTGGTGGCGCCGCAGGCGGCGGTGTTGCCTCTGGCGCTGGCGCTGGCCGCGCTCGGCGTGCTGACCACCGCGCATCGGCTGGGTTCAGCGGCGCTGGGTGAATTCGGTTTGGTGCTGGTGGCCGGCGCCACGCTCGCGGCCGGCCGCGCCTGGGGCAGTCCGACCCTGCGCGGCTGGCTGTTCGGGGCGCTGCTCGCGGCGATCCACATGCTCTGGCTGGCGCGGTTCTGGCAGCAGCAGTTGCACCAGGGCTGCGCCTGGACGAGCGCGGGGCGGCTGATTCCGGCCGCCCGGCGAGTCTGTCTTGCCCTGACCGCCTTGGCTGTGGCCGTCTGTACGTACGAACTGCTCAATCGCTCGACGGTCGACGCGGCCCCGCGCGGCATACTGGACGTGTGGATCGCGCTGGCACTGCTGGTGCTGACTTCTTTGCTCGTGCGCGACGCGGCGAGCGGCGGCGAAGGCAGCGCCGGCTTCGCCTGCCTGGCGGCGCTGGCGCTGACCGCGCGACTGACCGAGCTACCGGGCGTCGACATCGCGCAGCCGCCGTTGCTGGTGCTGGTTGCGGCCGCCGTGTCGCTGCTGGCCCTGCGCGTCGCGCTGGCGCGCGAAACGGGGCCGGATCAGCCCGTCTACAACGCGCTGGTTGGCGGCGTGCTGCCCGCCCTGCTGACCGCGTCGGCGCTGCATCGCGGGATCGACTCGGTCTGGCTGGGATCGGCCATTCTCGCGGTCGGGGCGTGGATGCTGGGCACGCTGCGAAGCCGGCGCGACCCGCGCGGCATCGACCACACCATCACCGCCGGGCAGGTGTAGAGCCCGCATTCGACAAACCACCTGTGGGATGGGTGCGCCACGCCTGGCGCGAGTGTCCCGCCGGCCCGGCTTAGCGGCGCGCGCGTACTTTCTGATCCTGTGCAATGAAGTCCGTCAGCGCGGCCAGCAGCTCCGTCGATGCGGCCTCCGGCAGCGGACCGGCCGGCGGCAGCGCCTCCAGGCGATCCAGCGCTGCGCGCAGCTCGTGTTCATCCATGGCCACGCCGATTCCATAGCGGGCGAAGTGCCGCACCGTTGCCACCTGGTGCTCGTTGCGCGTCTCGTGCAGCGCAGCGCGGCGCGGCATGACCAGCAGGCGCTTGTGCGCCTGCATGGCGGCGAAGATGGAGCCGATGCCGGCGTGCGAGATGATCACGTCGGCCCGGCGGACATGCGCGCTGAACTCGAGCGGATCGAGAAACCGAACCGCCTGAAAGTGCCGGGGCTGATAGCGCGAGTCGTGAATCTGCGCCACGATCTCCGCGCCGTTACCGCGCCGCCCGGCCCACTCGTCGACCGTTCGCACGAGCCGGTCAAACGGCATCTGCGCTCCGACCGTCACGAAGATCACAGCACTGCTCCTCGGTAGTGCGGGCCATCCGGCCGGGCCAGGTGCGGCCACTGGGTCAGCCAAAGGTCGGCGACGCGGCCGGCCCTGCGACCGGCCAGCGAAAGTTCTTCAGCATTGGCGATGCTGTCGATCCAGAC
>CAYOHG010000644.1:0-2035 GCA_964403685.1 uncultured Planctomycetales bacterium | reverse complement strand
CAGCCCGTTGAAGAACCACCGTTTTGCTACGCTGCGATCAGTTTGGGTAAGCGAGGTGTGATCAACGTCGGCATGCCATTCGAGTGGCGAGTGCACGCGGCGCAGGCCGCGATCCGGGACCACAGCGTCCAGGGCATGGCAAGAAGCGCCGCGCAGGCCGCCGCGGCCCGGCCCTGCAGGCTGCGCGGCGTGCCCACCCCAAACAGCTTCCGCAGAATCACCCCCAGGTTGTAGGCCGTGGCATGAATCACGTAGCGTTTGGCGACGTTCACCAACCCCCGCAGCCAACTCCGCCGCCCGGCCCCAGTCTCGCACGTGTGCGCGAAGCTGCGTTCGCACAGGACCCGCCGGAGTCGCCGCCAACGCCGCCCGCGGCGTCCATGAACTCGGCGGCGGTTGTTGCGGAAAGCCCGTTCCTGTTCGGCCGGCTTGTCCGTCCACACCCGCTTCTGCGACTCGTCTTTCTCAGCGATGTAGGTGCGAATGCCCCACTCCGCACATTGCGTCAGCGTCGCGTTACTGTGGTAACCGCTGTCCGTCGCCAAGTTCCGGATCTCGGTATCACTGCCCGCCCGCATCAGGTTCACCTGCGCCGCCACCAGCGTCTGCGACAGGCTCTCCGGATCACCATAGTCCCCCGCCTGCACCGTCGCCGCCAGCAGCAATTCGCTCTCCAGGTCCACCGCGTGCTCGGCCTTGTGCGCCAGGTGCGTCGTGCCGTCCTTCATCTTCGCAATCCTGCTGTCCGGCTCGGTCGGCGACTGCCAGTCCGCATTCGAGAGCTTCTTGCCTTTGCGCTGCTGATCGAACTTCTTCAGGTCGTCGTCGGTCGGGTCTTCGAGCCCCGCTTCTTTCGCCAACCGCCGCAGGTACTGCTTGTAGTCCTCGCCCGTGTCCTTCCGCACAATGCTCTTCAAAGCCGCGTTGGCCTCCAGCAGCGTCGCGTCCACTCCGACCGCCTGGCCCTTCAGCAGCTTCTTGAGCTGCGCGATGCCCAGCACGAAGGCGAAGACCTCCTCATGCACTTCCAGCGGCAGCCGCTGGCGGATGTTCGTCAGCGACGAATGGTCCGGCGTCGCCTCCGTCAGGCCAAACCCCAGGAAACTCTTGAGCGAGTTCGAGTCCGCACACCGCCAGGCGATGCCGCGCTGACTCTCCAGTCCTTCGAAGTAGCCGATCAACAGCATCCGGAAGTACACCCCCGGCGGAATCCCCGGCCGGCCCTGCGCGGCGTAGTACGCCCGGCAGCGTTCCTCAACCCAGCGGTCGAAGCCCGCTTCCGCCAGCAGCTCGTTGAGCTTGTCGTAGAAGGGATGTCCCGGCCCCCGCGCCACTGCCGCCGTCGGAATCCACAATTCTTCCTGCCGCTCGCCGCCGCGCCGTCCCAACGCCATCACGCGTCCTCCTTGACGCTTCCATTATCACATGCCGGGCAAGGGGGTTTTTCAACGGGCTGCTAATCGTGCGGATCGCGCGTTGCAGCTCACTGCCGAACGCCCCCGTGTTCTCCGAGTCATCTAGCGCGACGTAGTGGACCCGGTACCCGTCGCGAAGCAGATCCAAGGCGAAATGCCGCATCGCGGCCAGGAAGAGCGCGGTTCGCTGTTTGTGGCTCGGGACGTGCGTCGACTCTTCCGCGACCTCGAGCATCAAAACCGCATCGAGCGCCTTATCGAACGAGGTGAGCGAGCTCGAATCCGAATCAAGCTGATCGCCGAGCACCAAAACCAGACGCCGAACCGGCCCGGCGACTCTCAGTGTCGGGAATCGTTCCTGACCATAGGTCCGGCGTGTCGCTTTCATTCAGCACCTAGACCGGCAGCTTGATCAGCCGCTCATCGGCGTACGATCGCCCCTGCCGGGAACGTTTGGCCGATACAATATCTCGCGCGATGCTCGCAGCCGGCGGCCATCACTGAGACCGCCGGATGGTATGCGGGTTCACATCGGCGCGGCGCACGTGCGAGTCATTCGCGGTCGCCGAGGTCACAGCGCACGACCTCGACCTTCGAGCCAGCGACCCAAGGGCGTGAAT
>CAYOHG010000643.1:0-2036 GCA_964403685.1 uncultured Planctomycetales bacterium | reverse complement strand
TTCGCACGACATTCTCCTTGGTTGATCCGCCGCGCCCGCTCGAACGCCGCCCGGCGCGATCCGCGTGGTCGCAAATTTACCCGCGTTGGCGGCGGAATTCGACCGGGCCGGCCTATTCGAATGGCGCCCACGCGCCGCCGGCCGACAGGCTGGCGGCCTCGGCGTCCAACAGCTCCGCGACGCGCCGGGCGTCCTCCAGTGTGGCGCGCGGACCCGCTTGGCGGCCCTGAATCACCGCCAGCATGTGCCGGACTTCACCGTCATAGCCGCTGCCCGGCTCCAGCGGAACCGCCTGGGTAGCGCCATCGCGGGTCAGCTCCAGCGGCGGATCGCGGCGGGAATCAAACTCCGCGACCGCCTGTTCGAACGCGACGACGTACCGCATTCGAAACGGAAACGCCGCCACCTCGATCCAGGCGCTCTCGGCGCTGACGTGCATGGAGCGGTCCGGATAGCGGTAAAACGTGGTGCTATGGTCGAGCCGGCCGACGGTGCAGACCCGCGACGGATCGCCCAGGCACCAGCGGATGAAATCCGCGTCGTGGATGTGCAGGTCGACCAGGGCCCCGCCCGAGCGGGCCCGATCCGCGTAGAACGCCGACCACGCCGGCATCGCGCCGATGCGCTGAAACACGGCGCTGCGCACGCGCCCGAAAGAGCTGGCATCGATCTGCTGCTTGAGCCACCACCAGCCCGGCCAGAAGCGCATGCAGAACGCGGGCATGCAGACCTGTCCGGATGCCGCGGCTTCGTCCGCCAGCCGCTGAATCTTCACCGGTCGCAGCGCTACGGGTTTTTCAACCAGCACATGCTTGCCGGCCCGCAGCGCCGCGATCGCCAGCTCCACGTGCGTATCGGTCGGTGTGCACAGACTTACCAGCCCGACCGCCGGGTCGGCGAAGAGCCCCGCCGGCGTCGCATGTTGCTGGACGCTTGCCGGATCGAACGCTTCGCCGCCCGCCAGAGCGACTTCGCTCGCATCCGCCCATTCGTTGCGCCGGACCGGGTCGGCGTCGCATACCGCGACCAGTCTGGCCCCCAACCCCTGCTGCTGAGCAGCGATCCAGGCGCCCAGGTGCGTTCGTCCCATGAAGCCCAGGCCGACAACCCCGACGCCGATCGTCTCGCCAGCCTGCCGGTGCGACACTCCGATTCCTCCTCAAGGAGCGCTTCCGCTCGGCGCGCCGCCGATGCGGCCGCCGCGCCGCTCGCCAAGCGAGTGCGGCCAGCGTGACGCGCCCCCTCGCCGTCCTGCGCCGGGCTTGGTGGGTGGCTGCCTGGCAGATACCATGCCGCTCGCCCTGCTCGCGCGCAGGACCGCCGCCGCCGCGCGGCCGGCAGTGTAACGGAACACGCCCGATGCTGACGCTGACGATTGTCTTCTTTGCCGGCCTGACCGTCTTTCACCTGCTCGAGCTGGTGGCCCCGGTGCATACCAAGTACCACCCCGGCATCTGGCGACGCGGCTACGTCGCCGATGCGATCGCCGTAATCGTCAATGGACCGGCGCTGTCCGGACTGACCAAGCTGGCGTGCGCCGCGATTGTGCTGCGACTGCCGCACGTCCAGAACCTGATCGGCGGGTGGTCGTGGTGGGCGCAGTTCGGGCTGTTCTTCATCGTCAACGACTTCCTGCGCTACTGGCTGCATCGCTGGTATCACGAGTCGAGCTTTCTGTGGCGCTTCCACCGCGTTCATCACGCCATCGTCGAGATGGACGCGATGTCGGTCTTCCGCCTGCACGTGCTCGAAGCGATCATCAAGAACGGCGTGATCTTCCTGCCGTTTCAGCTCGCCGGCTTGGATCCGTCGGTCATCGTGGTGTACTCCTCGATGGACATCATCAAGGGCTTCTGGCACCACGCGAACCTGCGCTCCTACATCGGGCCGCTGAATTACTTCTTCAACTCCGCCGAGCTGCACTGGTGGCACCATTCGGTCGAAGCCCGCGGGCAAAATTCCAACTACGGTTCGGTCCTGTCGATCTGGGACTGGATGTTCGGCACGGCCTACTGGCCCCGCGGCCAGTGGCCCGG
>CAYOHG010000642.1:0-2054 GCA_964403685.1 uncultured Planctomycetales bacterium | reverse complement strand
GCGGCACGGCCGCAACGCGGCTTGGCGCGCCGCGGCCGGATCGCCAGCGTTGCCGCTTGCGGCGGGCCGACCGGCGGACGCCCCTTCCAACGATACGCCAACGCCCGCGGACTCTCGCCAGCGGCACGCCGACGAGCTGGACCGCCGCGTCCGCGAAAGCCCCTGGTGCCGGCGATTTCAATTCGGTGGCGCTGCCGCGCTATTGGAGTTCCTGGCGTACCGACACGACGTCGTCCGCCGACTGGGGCTGCCACTCGACGACCTGACCGTGCTCGCCGTCGCGGCCGACGCGAAGCGCGATCCTGCCTGAGTCCCCGGCCAATCGCCGTCTGGCTCCGGAAATGCAACCGAGCCGAACACCACTGCCGCCTCTGGATCGGCGGCAACGATGTCCGGCTCAGCTCGGTCCCATGCCGCGGGTGAGACTGGCCGCGGCCATGCGCCTCAGTCCCGTATCCTCAGTCGCCGAACGTGCTCCTCAGAGTGCCAGGCTGGTCAGCAGCGAGACTGCGGCTCCGGTCACGACCCACATCACGGCCGCGATGTTGGCCGCGACGCGGTGCTCGTGTTCCGAGAACTCCAGCAGCAGCAATTCGCGCCGCATGATCAGGCCTCCATCCCGAGGAGGACGTATTGGAAGAGCCCCGTCAGCCCTTCCCATACGTCGATCAGACCCGACAAGACAAAGGAGATGTCCATCGTACGGCTCCTGCAAGAACGGCTGCGGCACAACATCCGACCGGTCGCCCGGTGACGGATAACCGCTACCGGCGCGTATCGGATAGGTGCTCCACCATAATTAACAGCCAAGCGCGTAATCTGCCGGCCAACCCGCTCGCACCGGCGGTATTGGCGCGCAAGTGTTCATTTTCAGTAGGTTTCTGCCCGATGACGGGTATTCGCCGACACCGGTTTCGGAGATGTTCCCAGCGGCTTGATTCTCGCAGGTGTGCGCGTGATAACCAGGCACGGCCGGCGGCGGCTTCGCAGGTCAGTACAGGCGCGACGTACCGTCGGTGAATCGAACTCACAGCCGAACCAGCAACACGTCACACAACGTCCGCTGCGAACCATCGGCGGCGATGTGTATGCTGACGGTGCCGAGGTTCGACAGGCACCGAGGCTGCCAATAGCGCCGGGCGCCGGTCACAAGCGCCCCGCCGTAGGGAACGGTCGGCCGCGCGGGTCGAATTCGTCACCCGCACGGCCAGCGCGCCGCAGAAGATCAGCACGCCGACGGTCAGCGCCACCGAACGGCTCACGAGCCGGCCCGCGCCGCCCACAGCGGCTGCATCAGCAGCGACTCCCAGTTGGCAAAACGCTCGTCGAGGCCCTTCAGTACGGTTTCGTCTTCGGCCTGGCAGCCGCGCTCATCGAGCACCAGCGCCTCGAACCATTCGACCATCGCTTTCCAATCGCTGAGGCTGATGATCTCGCTGGCGATGCACTTGTTATTGGTGTCCATGTTGTGATAGTTGCCCAGCGGCACGCACACGCCGGTCGCGTTGTAGCCGTACGCGCAGAACGCGGTCGATTCGCAGGTTCCACCGTCCATCAGCTTGCGCTGGTACTTGAATGTCTTCTTTTTCTTCGCGACCAGATCGAGCGCGACGCGGTTGCAGAACTGCGTCAGCCCGGGCGAAAAGACACTCGACTTGTCGCCCACCCGCAGCACCGGCCCGTCGCCGATCGCCGCGTGCGGCAGCGCCTTGCTGGTCTCGATGGCGATGATCGGCAGATGCCGGGGAATGGTGCCATACTTCGCGGCGCCGATCGCGCCGATGAAGCCCACTTCCTCCGCGCGGGTGAACAGGCAATACACATCGACGCGGGCGCGCTTGCGGGCCAGGCGCTCCAGCAGGGCCAGCATCGCGGCGCAGCCGGCGATGTCGTCGCAGCCGCGCGCCGACACGCGATCGCCCTTCAACGCCGGTTCAGGCAGGTCCCACATGCCAGGCGCCCCGGGCGGCACCGCGCCCTCCACCCGGACGTCGACCTCCTCCGGCCGGGCGCTGCGGCCGATCATGCGGTAGACCTGCGCGACTTTCGTGACC
>CAYOHG010000641.1:0-2056 GCA_964403685.1 uncultured Planctomycetales bacterium | reverse complement strand
AGCCCGCTCTGCGCCAGGCATTGTCACTGGCAATCGATCGCGAGGCCATCTGCCAGCGGTTGATCGGCCTGGGCGACACGCCGGCGGACACGTTCGTACCGCGGGCGGCAATTCCGTTGATGCAGCGGCCGGGGCCGGACGGTTCGCCCGTGCGCTACGCGCCGCCCCCCGGTCTGTCCGCCGACCTGAGACAAGCTGAGCGCGAAGCCCTCGCACGCCAACGCTTGCACGAGGCCGGCTTCGACACGGGCGCCTCGGTTCGCCCGATCGAAATCGCCGTCGCCGCCGACTCGACCCTGCAACTGCGCATCGCGGAGGCCGTGCAGGGCATGTGGCGCGACGTGCTGGGCGTGCGCGCCGAGGTGCGCAAGCTGGAGCGGGCTGTCCTGGGTGCGCAGATCCGCAACCTCGACTATGACCTGGCCCGCAGCGACTGGTACGGCGACTATCTCGATCCCTCGTCGTTCCTCGAGATGTTCACCACCGGCAACGGGCAGAACCGCACCGGCTGGTCCAGCGCCGAGTACGACGCGGCCATCGCCGCCGCCCTTGCCAGCAGCAACAACGCCGAGCGCTTCGCGCGATTCCGCCGAGCCGAGGAAATCCTCTGCGAAGAGCAGCTTCCGATCATCCCGCTGTATTTCAAGCAGGTCGCCTACCTGCTTCGGCCGGCGTTCAGCAGCGTCGGCGACAATGTGCTGGATATCCTCCCGATTCACCGGTTGCGGCGGAACGACGAGAGTGTGCATCCGTAGGTCGTACCCGCCAGCCAACCGGGCCGGCCGCGAGAAAAACGACTGCGGGCGGCGGCGCCCCCCGCGCCACCCGCAGTGCTGTTAGTTGCTAGGGACAGGTCTGCCCGAACCGCGTCAGCATGATCGACAGATCGGTCAGATCGATGGCCTCATCACCGTTCAGGTTCCCCTGCTCGTAACCGGGCGAACCGGTCATACCAAAGTTGGTGAGCAGCACGCTCAGGTCGGTCAGGTCGATCGCCTGGTTGATGGAGATGTCGCCCAGGCACGTGCCCAGCAGGTCCAGCAGCGGCTCCAGGTCCGCGGTCGTGACCAGGCCGTCGAGATCGGCGTCCGCGGCACAGCGCTGCACGTCGCTGTGCCCCGCGGGGTCGCTCAGCACGGCGAAGTACGCATCCACGTCCGCCAGCGTCAGCAGTGTGTCGCCGTCGACGTCGCCCGCCTGGCACTCCACGTTGCCGAAGCGGATCGTGAAGTCCACCGAATCCGCATAGCCGGTCGAGCCGGTGTCCACCAGCCGGAAGGTCGCGCGCCACAGCGTGCGAAGCGGCTCAAACGCCGCATCCTGCGAGTTGATGTGCCAGATCGGGTGAACGTGCAGGTTGTGGTCGCCCAGCAGCATTTGCTCGCCGGGCTGGTCGAACACGTTGAAGCTGGCATCGATGACGCGAAACGCCTCATCGAGCTGTACCACCTCCAGCCAGATCAGCGCCCCGGAGCCAAGCCGGTAAAGATCGTTCACCGGGTCATCGACCGTGACCCGATCGAATCCCGGCTCGTTGTCGGCCCAGCCAAGCAGCGCCCCGCTCGAAGGCGGCAGCACCACGATGGTCGCATCCACGTCCAGGCCGGCGCGCTTGAGCTGGCCGCCGCCGCTGGCACCCACCCAGATGTCGTCCGCGTGCTGCCCGAGCAGCGTCGCGGAACCGGCGGCCACAAGCACGACCGCGAGACATCGGCTTATCCACGTTCTCATGAGCGATTTCCTCCGTTCAGAAACCAGGAACCAGGAACCAGGGCGCTTTGAGACGGCGCCCGTGACAATCGTTGCGATACATGCGTCCGTCGCGGCCGGCCCCCGCGCGTCACTGACCGATCTGCGGGTCATACTTGTTGACGAGAAACGTCGGCGGAAAACTCGAGTCCGGGGCCAATTGGTACGTCTGCTCGAACGGCAGCCGCTGGGCATGTCCATCGATCAGCGCGTAGTTGGCCGCCCCGCTGTGGCGGTCCAGCGCCATCTGCTCCGCCGCCAGCTCGCGCGGCGAAGAAAACCACCAGTTCTCCGCATGCACGTGGTC
>CAYOHG010000640.1:0-2067 GCA_964403685.1 uncultured Planctomycetales bacterium | reverse complement strand
CCGGACGGCAGAGGCCGGCCGCGCGTGCGGTGCATCAGCGCATCGCGTGGAGCCTCGATGCACTGGTTGAGCGCGTTGGCGCCAAAGGCGGCGAGCGCCGTGCCGAGCAGCGTCCAAAACAGGCGCCCCCAGTCGACGCGCTCGCTGGCGACGGCGAATCCCACCGCGGTCGTCAGCAGCACAAGCATGTTCAGGCGCACCTTGGCCAGCTCAGAGTAAGCGTCGAACACGGCGCGAAGTCCGCCCGCGTGCCCGCGGGTCGCGGCCCCCACCGCGCCGCAGGGCGCTGCGCGGTGCGTCTCAATCCGGCCGTGCAGCCCGGCATGTTCTGCGCGAACGTCCATGGCAACTCCACGAATCCGACATGTTAACGTGCCGGGCGGCGGCGGGCCAAGGGGGCATTCATGCCGACCGCTGACGGCTGAGGGTCGCGAGAATTGGCCGCAGGCGCCAGTATGTCCGGCGGAGTTCGCCGCGGTGCCGGCCCGTCAAGCTCGGCTTTGCAGGGATCGGCTCGCCGCCATAAAACTAGCTTTCAAGCGCGGCCCCAGCGGCCCGGAGGATCGTCGCATGCACTCCAGCATTCGGACTTTGCTGAACGAGGCGATTGACTATGCCGGGTTGTTTCCGCCGGCGCGGCTGCCGATGGCGTCGGCGGTGCAGGAATTCGCCGGGGTGCGGGGTGATCCCTATGCCTGGATGGTGGGGCGCTTCGTGTGCCCATGCCGGGAACTGGCGAGCCTGGTCGAGTTCGGCCGGCCGCTGTTCAGCGGGCGGGCGGCGCTGCCGCTGTCGATCGTGTGCGAGAGCGATCTCTCGGCCGACGCGATGGATGACCTGCTGGACGAGGTGCGCGCGTTTCTTCAGCAGCACGGCGATTGGGCTTTTGCGGATGCGTTCGAAATCCGTGTGCCACAGGCGATCATCGGCGATGACGTGGCGGCGGTGAGCGAACGGTTGAACGTAATGGCGGACCGCTTCGGCCGGCATGCCCTTTCGGGAGCCGCGGTCTTCATCGAACCGCCGCTGGACCTCGATCGAACCACCGCGGTCGTGCGGCTTGCGCCGGCCCTGGCGCGGCACAACGATCGTCACGGCCGGCCGGCGCCGAATCGCACCGGACTGAAGCTGCGCTGCGGCGGGCCGGAGCCGGCGGCCTATCCGACCGTCGATGAGGTATGCGCGGCGTTGCTGGCCTGCGACGAACACGAGATTCCGATGAAGTTCACCGCCGGCCTGCATCATCCCGTGCGGCACTTCAACCGCGCCGCCAATGTCAGCATGCACGGGTTCCTGAACATTCTGGTTGCGGGAATCCTGAGGGTGCATCGAGGCCTGGGAGCCGACGCGTTGCACGGCGTGCTAAGCGAACAGGATGGCGGCGCGTTCCTTTTCGATGGCGACGGGCTGCGCTGGCGCGGCTACGATGCGACACCCGGTGAGATTGCCGTCGCGCGCCGCGAGTTCGTCACGTCCTTCGGCAGTTGCAGCTTTGCCGAGCCGCGCGACGACCTGCGGGCGATGACGTTGCTCAAGTAGCGGCGGCGGCGCGCGGGCCGCGACCCGACCCGCGGAAGCACGAGACCCCGGGCGCGTTTGGCAGGAGTAGACAACGCATGGAACAGCGGGGACAGCGGCCGCGGTCCTTCATCGAGGTCGGCGCCGAGCACGAATTTCCGCTTGAAAACCTGCCGTACTGCGTATTCAAGCGGCCCGGCGACCCGGATCCGCGGATCGGCGTGCGTATCGGCGACTACCTGCTGGACCTGAAAGTCATCGAGCACGCCGGGCTGTTCCTCGACACGCCGCTGGGCTCGACGCACGTGTTCTGCAAGCGGGCGCTGAACAAGTTCATGGCCCAGGGGGCGGCGGCGTGGAACGCGGCGCGGGCCCGCATCACCGAGCTGCTGCGAAGCGACAGCGGGCGGCTGCGCGACGACGCGGAGCTTCGACTTCGCGATCGACGGCCCCGGCTTCTTCGTGCTCGGCGTCCCCGCCGATCGCGTGTTCACGCGCTGGGGCTCGTTCTCGTTCTCTTCTCTTCTCGTTCTCGTTCTCTTTCTCGTT
>CAYOHG010000639.1:0-2068 GCA_964403685.1 uncultured Planctomycetales bacterium | reverse complement strand
TTTCCGAGTCGCGGACGATGCGGCGCCAGGCGCCGACTTCCGTGAGGCGTGGGAACTTCTTGATTTCGATGCGCCAACCCTGGTCTTCGGTCAGGTGCCAGTGAAGGACGTTCATCTTGTGGGCGGCGAGCAGGTCGATGGAGCGCTTCACGAACTCCTTGTCCATGAAGTGCCGGCCGCAGTCGAGCAGCATGCCGCGCCAGGGGAAGCGCGGTGTATCGACAATCTCCAGCGCAGGCAACACGACGGGCCCACCGGCGCCGGCTTCCCCGCGGCCGGTAGGCAACAACTGCCGCAGGGACTGAGTCGCCCAGTACAGCCCGCGCGACGTCGCCGCGGTAAGCCGCACGCCGTCGATCGCAATCCGCAGCCGGTAGCCTTCCGCGCCCAGGTCCGCCTGATCAGCGTCGAGTGAGAGCAGGATCGCGCCGTCGCCGGCCGATTGTCGGGCGGCGGGCCGGACGGACCAGGTCTTCCCGGTGGAATCACGCAGCCAATCGGCGAGTTGCGCGGCGATGTCGGCGGCTTCGGGCGAATCGGGTTCCAGCAGGATCGAAGCGGGTCCGTCCAGAGCGAACGCCCCGTCGTGCAGCGTCAGCCGGGCCGGGTGCGGCACGAGGGCGGGCGTCGTCGCCGCCTGTTTCTCGGAAGCGGGGCTCGACGACGCGCACAACAACAGGCTGCACGCGAGGGTCATCGCGCGCGGATAGCGCAAGGCCGGCATCGCCGCTCCTCAGCGCGTTGCGAGGGCCTACTTGGACGGAATGCCGTAGACCTCGACTTCAGTGTAGTGGTTCTGGTCGTCGTCGGTGTTGCCCTTGCTATACAATCGCACGAAACGGGCCTTCTGCCCGGCCGCCTCGATCAACCGGCCCTCGTACGTCTCCCAGTATTCCTTCTCCGTGCCGACGCCCAGTCCGGAGGAGTTGTCATGGTCGTTGCTGTAGACGGTGCGCACGTTGCTGACGAAGTCGGCGTCGTCGGCGATCTGCACGACTACGTCCTTGTAGACGCGCGCATTGTTGTGGAAGTGCCAGGCCACGATCGCGTGGATCTCGTGCGGCTCCTTCAGGTCGATCTGCACCCACTGCAAACCCGGCCCCATCTCGACGTACGACCCTTCGTTGGCTTCCTTCTGTCCGTCCGTCACGAACTTGATTTCGCCGATGATCGGCTCCATGTCGCTGGCGGTAACCGGCTTGCCGCGTGAAACCAGCTTCGTGCCCTTTGGAGCGAGCATGGGAGGGCGCGGCCCCTTGCGCGGCGGTTCGAGGTTGGTTCCCGGCGGGGCGTTCTTGGGCGTGCCCTTGAAGGCCGGCTTGGGCAGCACGATTTCGACCGGGACCTTGTCGCCGCCGGCCTGGGCAGCAGACTTTTCCTCGGCCCGGGCAGCGCCCGGCGTGAGTGCGCCTGCGGCCAGGAACATGCCCGCAGCCAGCAGGCTGAGAATCGGTCCGGCAATCCAACGAGTCATCGGCTACTCCTTCAACGGCTGGCCGTCGCCCTCGGCGGCTTCAACGACAGTCGCTTGTCACGCAGCTATTTCTGGCTTCCGGGTTCCGATTTCGCTGCGCCCAGCGACGCTAGCAAATGCAGACCCGTCGCGATCAGCAACAGCAGCCCGCATGCCTCATGCAGCTCAATCAGCCACGCCAGCGCATCATAGCCGAACAGCGGGAGCATGGCGGCGAACATGCTGCCGGCGGTCGCCAGGGCCAACGGCATCACCAGCCAGAACAGCAGGCGCTGCGGCCGGCTCAGCCCGCGCGGCGACGGACGGTCGAGCCGGTTGTGCTCCGCCCGCAAGAAGACGACCAGCACCAGCCCCAACAGCAGGATCGGTGCAAGCGCGAAGCGCGCCAGCAGCGTCCAGCCGCGCACTTCGAAGCCAAGCCAGATCGCGCCGAAACTCGACGCGGCCTGCGCCAGGACTCCGAGCAGCAGCAACAACGAAGCCGCGCGATCCCAACCCATCCCGCGCACAACCGCGGGTTCCACGGAGACTGGCGCCACCGCGGCGCCGCCGCCGACTCGCGCCAGCCACGCCAGGCCACCCACGAGGTAACGC
>CAYOHG010000638.1:0-2084 GCA_964403685.1 uncultured Planctomycetales bacterium | reverse complement strand
GCCGTGCAGCCAGGCACGAAACGGCCCCTTCTCGCGGCTGAAGGGCGCGGTGAGCTTTGAAAAGTGCGTAAACACGGCGTACCAGGTGTCCTGGGCCAATTCGTCGATCTGCGTCTCACGCAATCGCGCGCGGCGCGCCACCCGGACGACGAAGGGCGTGTAGCGGTGCACGAATTCGTCCCACGCGGCAGCATGTCCCTGCCGAATCCGCTCCAACAGCGAGACGCGCGTCTGCAATGTGCTGGGCATGGCTGATTCCGCATCCCTGGGCGCGACGGTCCCTTCCAAACGAGTCCCTCAGATATCTCGCTATGAGATTACTTGATCTTTCAGGCAAGCCCCCCGCTGCTGCTGATTTCGGCCTCAGAAAAGTGTCGTCGAACGAAAGCGCGTGGACGGCGCAAGAACTCCACGGCCGGCACCGAGCAGGTAGTTGAAAGCAGTACGAGTGCTGTTCGATCAGGACAGTCGTGCTGCTTCAGCGATTCATGCAAGGGAGAGTAACATGTACGTTGCGGCGCTTCAAAACTCCGGCCGGCGGCACGCGCGTTCGTCCACGCTCGCCGCGTGCTTCGCACTCCTGATCGCCAGCTCACGCGCGACAGCGACCGACGTCTCCTGGACCTGGGACGGTTCCTATGATCCGGGATTCAGCTCGACTCATCCGGGCGGCGACGCATCCTGCTACTACGACGCGGCCAGCCAAGTCCTGGTTGTCGGATACGGCACGCGCAGCGGCATCAGCGGCTACGAGAGTTACTTTCGGCCACTGCCGTACGCCTTTCGCGACTTCGCATGCACCATCGAGTATACGGTCGCCATTAACGGGTATTGGGTTGACCCAGCCCTCTCCGACAGTCCCGTGCCACATGACCTCGGCTGTCCCGACGCCATCATCCGCGGGCACGTGTA
Source organism: uncultured Planctomycetales bacterium (assembly GCA_964403685.1). GTDB lineage: Bacteria > Planctomycetota > Phycisphaerae > UBA1845 > Fen-1342 > CAYOHG01. The sequence continues at coordinate 1,172 of CAYOHG010000638.1, read as the reverse complement.
CAACGGCCCCGCTGGAAGGCTCACCGTCCTGCAGGCGTTTGATCATTCCTGCAGCCAGGTTATTGACCAGCTCCTCTCGACCGCAGACCCACAGGCCGGAGCACGCTACCGCCTGACCCTGCGACGCGCCGGCACGAACGTGTCGGGCGAACTTGAGAAGCTGGTAAGCGGTAATTGGTCGCTGGTCGGCACCAAGGGCCCGTATTCGCTCCCCACACTGGACGAACCGTTCAGCTACCTGCACTTCGCCCAGGCCGAGATCGGCTCGTTTGGCCGTCTGTTGGTTCACAGCATCCAAGTCACGGGCACCACCGACGACCCCGTCTGCGACCTCTGCAACGCCGCCAACGGCTGCTCCTACACCTGCCTGAACGTCGACAACTACAGCCAGTCGCAGAATCCGGTTACGCCGGGCAAGACTGTCGACGTCAGCTTCGACTACGAACTTTCCGGCACCGACGGCCACATCATCTACGCGGGTCTCGTGGTCGGCGACCTGTGCCTGCCGTTCTACAACGGCACACCCGGCCAGGCGGGCACCAGCGGCAGCGCGAACCTGTCCTTCCCCGCGCCGGAAGTCGGGCTTTACGACATCCAGGTCGCCGTCGCACACGTCTACACCGCCGAGGAATTCTGCCAGGCCGTCGCCAACGGTCAAGCCGACGTACTGACGCTCGGAAACCTCAGCGTCGTGCCCTGTGCCGACCTCGACGGTGACGGCCAGGTGACGCTCAGCGACCTCAGCATCCTGCTGATCTCGTTCGGATTGCAGTGCAACTGACGCCGACCGCCGCCTGCCGCGCCGGCCGGCGCGTAGCGCTGACGGCGCGGAGCGCCAGTGCGGAAGACTGAACGCCAAGACCCAGAGGTCAGAGGCTGAGGATGAGGGGCCGCCGGAAAAGGGCCTCTCGTCTTCGGCCTTCGACCTTCTGCAAGTTTGCGCTATGCCGGCAAGCCCGGCTGGGCGCCCGACAGCCGTTCGCTGGCGGGTGTGAACTGGATAGTAGCGCGATTGGGCTCCGGCCTTCGACCCTCGGCCTCGGGCGTTTGCGTCGCAGTCGTCGAACTGCGTTCGTCGACGGCCGGTCGGGCGACGGTCGCTGCGCACACGGGCGCAGAATCGGGTAGGAGGGGGCCTTGCGGCCCCCGTCCTCCCACACCACCGGACGTAC
>CAYOHG010000637.1:0-2087 GCA_964403685.1 uncultured Planctomycetales bacterium | reverse complement strand
CCGATAGAGACTATTGGAGCAGGCTCAGAATGCTCTGAGGCGTTTGCTGCGCCAGAGCCAGCACTGAGGTACCTGAGCTCACCAGGATCTGGTTGCGCGACAGCTCGGATGTCTCGTAGGCGAAATCCGCGTCGCGGATGGCCGACTCGGACGCCATCAGATTCTCCATCGTGATGCCAAGCTGGTTCACGTTGGTATCAAGGGTGTTGCGCTCGAAGGCGCCCAGCCGGCCGCGGAGAACCGCGATCTGGTTGATGGCTTCGTCGACGATCTTCTGGGCGTCCTGCGCGTGCCCGGTGACAATCGCGAAATTGCCGCCGGAGACAATCTGCGACAAAAAGCCTACGGCGCTGTTGCCCAGGCGGCTGGCGGCCACCGACGGGATACCGATGTTCACTTGCAGCGAGCTGTTCACTTCGGGGCCGACCTGGAACAGCGCGCCACCTCCGGTGATGGCGAACGAAGTCGTTCCAGCTCCGAAGTTCGGATCGAGCGTCAGCTCCATGTCGAGCGTTGAAGTACGCACCGTGAGATGATTGCCGTCGCCGAGCGTGGCGGCGCCGTTGATCAGCGCGACCGCGTCACGGCCGATCTCGCGCGTGTCGGGATTGCCTGCAGCATCGGTGGTGTTGAACGCCCCGCCACCGGGCAGCGTCAGCACCGAAACAAACTGCTTGCTGCCGGGCAGGCTGCTTTCCAGCACGAAACCGGATGCGGCCGTGGCCGAAAGCGTGGCGGTCACGCCGGTGGCGTCGCTGACCAGGTTGATCGCCTGGGCGATCTGCGTGGCGGTCGAGCCGGAGCCGATCGGCACGGTGGCCGCACCCAGCGTACCCTGGATCTCGATCGTCGTAGCGCTGGTGATGGAGCCGAATGGAAAGTACAGCCGCGCCGGCGTCGCGGAAGTCACGACGTCGACGTTGACCGGCAGGTAGCTGGCGGTGCCGAAATTGACGCTGTGAACCGCCAGCGTATCGATCGCCGCGCCCGAAACGCCGCTGGTGATGTAGTCGAGCGACCCGTTGAGCAACTGCCGGCCGGCGAAGGTCGTGCTGTTGGCGATGCGGGTGATGCTTTCGATGGCGGAGTCGATCTGAAGCTGGTTAGCCTCGATCTCCTCGGTCGACATCGCGCCCTCGTTGGCCGCGCCGACGATCAGGTCCTGAATGTCGGTCAGCAGCCGGGCGATCTCGTCCAGCGCACCCTCGGACGTGGCGATGATGTTGCTGGCGCGCTGCGTGTTGGAGATTGCCTGCCCGACGGCGCTGATCTCCGCGCGCAGGCGCTCGGACGCGATCAGGCCGGCCGGATCGTCGGCGCCCCGCGAGATCCGCAGGCCGCTGCTGAGCCGCTGAATGGTGGCATTGAGCGCCCGGTAGTTGGCGGCCAGGTGCCGCTGTGCGACGACGGCGCCGACGTTGGTGTTAATGCGAGCCATGGGCCATCCTCCCTGAACGGTTCGTGGCTTCGACAGAGAATCCGTTGCACGCGCATCCGCTGCGGCGTGCGGTCCGACAGCGGCTTAGCGCTGCTTGCGGGGGGTGTGGTTGATCCTCGATTGGGCGGGCGGCGGCGGAGGCGTCAGCGACGCCAGATCGGCGGCTGAGACGTCCGCGGCCTTGAGGTTCTCGCGTTGAATCGCCTCGTACACTTCCTTGCGGTGCACCGACACATTCGATGGCGCGGAAATGCCCAGGCGAACCTTGTCTCCGCGAATGTCGACGACCGTGATCTCCACGTTGTCGCCGATCATGATGGACTCGTCGCGCTGCCTGGATAGGACCAACATCCGCGGCTCCTTCCTTGGTTCCGTCGAGGTGTTGAGCGGGTCGCGTCGCGTGAGCGTTGTCCGATGCGAGCGGACTCCCCTGCCCGGCCAGACGGCCCAGGCGCTCACACGGGGGTCGCCATACCCCTGCGTACGCGGTCTGCCCCAGTGGTTCTAGTATAGCGTCTGTTGTGAACATAAGACTACCGATCCTGACGAGCTAGGCCGTTCGCGAAACCACCTGCGGACTCTCCGCCGGCATCAGCCGCTGACGGGTCGTGAAGCGTTTGTCCGACAGCACGAGCTGCCGGCCCAGGCG
>CAYOHG010000636.1:0-2089 GCA_964403685.1 uncultured Planctomycetales bacterium | reverse complement strand
TCGACCTGGCCTTCAGCTCGTCGCAGGCCAGGCCCAGGTAGTACCACAGCTTGGGGTCGTCGGACTTCAGGGCCGCGGCCCGCCGGAAGCGTCGCCGCACAAGCGCGGTTCGCCACCGACCGTTGTGGCCACGCGCCGCGCCGCGGTAGACTGTGTGCATTCGCGAAGGCGGGCGCGCTGTCGCGGTCCTTCCCCCGGACCTGCGCCCGATGGAGTTGAGCATGTCTGCGTCAGCCGAATCCATCCAGACCTGCGAGCAGTGCGGAGCAACGATCTACCCCGAGCACCTGCGCGATCACGCCGCCGATCGCTGGAACGGTCGGCTGCTCTGCCCGCATTGTTTGCGCGAGTCCAAGGGCAGCGACGAACCGTTGCGCGTGCCGGAGCTACTAATCGCCGATCCGCAGCATGGCACGTCGGCGGTCAGCACGGCGCGGCCGAGTTCGGCTCCCGGCGGCGCCGCGGCTGAGCGTTCGAATCTGAAACGCAAACTCGAACCCGGCGCGCCGGTCGCCACGCGTTGCCGGACGTTTCACGCCAAGCTGACCGACGCCGCCTTCGGGCACATGAACGAGCAGATCAACGAGTGGGTTGATGCGCACGCGGACATCAGCATCAAGTTCGCGACCAGCGCCGTGGGAGTTGTCGAGGGCAAGCACCCCGACCCGCACCTGATTGTGACCGTGTTCTACTGATTCAGCCGCGCATCGGCGGCGCGGGGCGTCGCGCTGCGGACCGGGCGCACCTGAATCGGCACAGCCGGAGACCTTGAGCATGGCAGCGCGGGATAAGATCGGCGACCGCTTCGAATCCAGGCAGGCCCGCCAGCAGCTCGAAAAGCGCGCCGAGCGAAAGACCGATGACGATGAGCCGGCGCCGCCCGAGCAGCCGGTCGAGCCAGCCCATACGGCGCGCGTGGCGGGCCGCAACGACCCCTGCCCCTGCGGCTCCGGCAAGAAGTTCAAGAAATGCTGTGGCGCCGCACGTTGAAAAGGAGCTGGTGCGCTGCCGAAGCGGTGCCGTCACGCGAGAAGACAGCACAGCCGGGAGCGGCTGGGCTCCAGGCGACATGCCAGACCGGGCAACAAACGGGCCAGACGCCCGTACCACCCTGGTTCAAAGCCGAAAGCGGCTGGGCCCCATGTTCAGCCGGCTTACGGCGTGACGTGCAGCGGTCCGGATGTTCCGTGGATCGTCCCGCCCGGAGGCATGCTCTGTAGCCCCATCGCGCCGAGATCGTCGTTGTCGACGTCCCCGTCACCGTCCATGTCGAACCGTTCGCAGCCGGGAACGAGGTTGCCGGGGCCCGGACCGGTGAAGCAGGCCTGCGCCGCGCGGATATCATTGCGGTCGACGTCACCGTCATCGTCGGCATCGCCCAGACGCTCGGGCGGGTAAAGCGTCCAGGTCTGGTTAGTCGGATAGCTGTACAACGTCCGCGTGGTCACGCCGCCCGGCCAGCTCACCTGTATCTCGTCGGCCATCAAAGCACCGTCCATGCCGAAATGCAGCCGGATCTCGTTCTGCGCCTTGTAGTTCCCGCCGTTGTAGACTTCGCGCATCTGCCAGACCGTCCCAGTGCGGAGGTCAACGTTCGCGCCGATGGCGCGGAGGTTGGCGCCCTGGCCGACCACGTCGAACTTGATCCAGCGGCGCGTGCTGCCCTCGTGGTTGATGTACAGGCGCATGTTGACGTTGTAGCTCCAGACCGCCATGTCCAGGTCGCCGTCGTTGTCGACGTCGGCGACCGCCACCGCGTAGGCGTCAGCCGCGTCGGCGACTCCCAGCGCGCCGGCGACATTGGAATATGGCCAGGTGCCGGTTCCTTTGAAGAGCTGGTTCAGCGCGTTAAAGGTGGTGATGTACGTATCGAGCCAGGTGTTGTTGTCGTAATCGAGAAACACCGTGCCCCAACCGTACGCATACGAGGCCATCCCGCTGGCGACCGTGTCGTCCGAATAGGTGCCGTCGCCGTTGTTCGAATACAGTTTGTTTCCGATCGGCAGGTTCGTCAGATACATGTCCTGCCAGCCGCTGTGCATCAGGTCGCCCAGCGCGATGCCCATGCAGTCGATGTAGCCGGCGGTCC
>CAYOHG010000635.1:0-2090 GCA_964403685.1 uncultured Planctomycetales bacterium | reverse complement strand
CCGTCGTCCCCTTGTTCCATCGTTTCGTTGTCCCATTGTTCCCATTGCGCCGCGCCGGGTGCCATTGCGACGGCTTTTGCGTCGCAATGCTTTTGCAGGACCAGCGGACCGGGCTGGAGTCGCTCCAGGTCGGCGTGGCCGGCGACTTCGACGCCGACTACCTGGCCAGCTACAGCTACGACGCCGGCACAGGCCGCATGAGCGCGGTCACCGACGGACGATCAGCCCAGCGGACCGCGCGCGATCCGGCTGCCATCGCGCGGCAGGCGCGGGTCGAGCGGCGCGGTCTTCTCGAATGCCAGCAACAGGCGCTCACCCTTACCGGCCGGCAGGACCACTCGCCGGACCACTGGGTCCGCCAGTGAGAGTCGCGCGGCTGCGGCCCGCGTGGCGTCGCGCTGCTCTTCGAACGCGCTCACCGATACGAACAGACAGGTAATCCCGCCGGGTCGCACGAAGCCGCTGGCCAGCTCGCACGCGACCGGCGGAGCGGCGACGGCTCGCACGCCGGCGGCGTCGAAGCGCTCGCGCCAGCGGCCGTCGTGCGCCAGGTGCTCCGCCCGACCCCAGAGGGTGTCCACGTTCGCCAGGCCGACGTCGGCGCAGACCCGCCGCAACGCTTCCAGCTTTTTGCGCGTTGCGTCGAGCAGGCAAACCTCCAGCTCGGGCCGCACGCACGCGAGTACCGCTCCCGGCAGCCCGCCGCCCGAACCCACGTCGATCAGCCGCCGCACGCCGTACAGGAGCAGTGTCGGCAACAGGCTGAGACTGTCGCAAACGTGCGCCGCCCAATACGCAGCGGCGTCGTGTGTTCCCGTGAGGTTGATGTGCTGATTCTCATCGAGCAGCCGTTCGACGAAGCGCGCCAGGCGCGCGTATCCGTCGGGCAAGACGTCGAAGCCGGCGGCAACTAGCTCCTGGCGGGTCACAGGACGCAGGCTAGGGGAAATGTCGCCGAATGCGAAGGCATTTGCGGGACGACGGGGGCACGCGCTCGGCGGGCACACCCGCGCGAGTCGCGCCTAGGCCAGACCGCGCGTGCTCTCGGCTTCCAGCCGGTCGATTCCGCTTTCTGCCATTGGCATTCATTCGGACGCCGGCGACGCCGCCAACCGTTCGAGCAGCTTTGCCGCTTGCGCGCGCGCAGCTTCATCGGCCAGCAGGGCTTCGCAGGCGCCGCGGGCGGCGTCGCGGTAGGAGCTCATCGACTCCAGCCGTCCGGCGTCGCGCTCCAGCTCGGCCAGGTCGCACAAGACGCGCGCGCATCGCAGGGCCAATGCGGCGTCGGCGGGGTTGGCGGACCGCAGCGATTCGAGTCGCGTTCGCAGTTCTTCCCAGCGCTGGCGGGCCAGGTCCAGCTCGCCGGCCGCGCGCGCCGAGCGCGCGGTGTCGTTCAGCGAAGCCGCCAGGTCTGCGTTGAAGCGCACCGAAGCGGGGTCGCCAGCGACCTGGCGCCGGTAGATCTCCAGCGCCTCGCGGTTCAACGCCAGCGCCCGAGGCGGGTCCGCATCGCGTACCTGTCCGGCCACGCGGTCCAGGCTGACGGCGTAGTCGTTCTGATAGATGACGTTCTGCGGCTCAATTGCGATCAGACGGCGCTTCAGTGCCACCATGCGTTCGGTCCACTGCACATCGGCCGCCGTGTCGCCGCGCTTCGCGGCCAGCATTGCCATCTGCTCGTAGCTGATCGACAGCGCCCGGATGAACTTGCCGTCCTGCGGTGCTGCTTCAACCAACTCCTCGCGGAGCCGCAGCGCCGACTCGACGTGTGCGGCAGCCGCGGCGGCATCGGGCTCGATCCGCCCGAGGCGTTCGTGAGCCACGGACAGCTCGTAGCGCGCGGTCGGGTCGTCGGGCTTGCGGGCGACGATCTGCTGCTTGAGTTCGAGCATGCGCGCCGACCACTCGCGGTCCGCTTCGCGATCGCGCCGCGCCGCGGCCAGCAGCGCCCGGCGTTCGCAGGCGAGCGAGAGACCGTGCAGCAGCGTGGCGTTGTCGGGCTCCGCCGACAGCAGTTGCTCGTAGGTGAAGTCCTGCTCGTCGTACGCCCGTTCGGCGGCGGCGTGTTCGCCGCGCCACAGGGCCAGGTC
>CAYOHG010000634.1:0-2093 GCA_964403685.1 uncultured Planctomycetales bacterium | reverse complement strand
GGAGGAGTTTGTCGCCCGCATCGCCGCCGCCGCCCGGGCGCGGCGCGATTCCGGCTTCTTCATCGTCGCCCGCACCGACGCCCGCGGCGTCACGTCCTACGCCGACGCGGTCGAGCGCGCCCGCGCCTACCTCGCGGCCGGCGCCGACGCGATCTTCCCCGAGGCGCTCGAGAACCGCGACGAGTTCGCCCGCTTCGCCCAGGATGTGCGGGCCCCGCTGCTGGCCAACATGACCGAATTCGGCAAGACCCCCTACCTCAGCGTCGCCGAGTTCGCTGCGCTGGGCTACAAGCTGGTGATTTTCCCCGTTACACTCCAGCGCATCGCCATGAAGGCGATGGAGCGGTCCCTGATCGAGCTGAAGAGCCGCGGTACGCAGACCGGCCTGCTCGATCAGATGCAGACCCGCCAGGAATTGTACGACCTGCTCGGCTACAAACCGTAGGCGCCGCCAGCGCGCGGCGGAGGCATGCGATGAGCGGCGCAGCGGAGCTCTATCATCCGGGTCTGGAAGGTGTGATCGCCGGCGAGACGAACGTCTCAACCGTCGAGCAGGACAGCCTGGCCTACTTCGGCTATCGCATTGAGGACCTGGCCGAGCACAGCAACTTTGAGGAGGTCGCCTACCTGCTGCTGCACGGCGCCCTGCCCAGCGCCGCGCAACTCGCCCAGTTCCGTGCGCACGTCGACCGGAAGCGCCCGTTGCCCAGCGAGCTGATCGACACGCTGCGTCTGATTCCGCGCGGCGTCGGCGGCATGGACATGCTGCGGACGGCCATCTCGATGCTGGGGCACTTCGACCGCACCGAGGGCGACGACCGTGCGGCCCTCGTCGAGCGCGCCGTCGGCATCCTGGCCGCCGTCCCCGGCCTCATCGCCGCGCGACTCCGGCTGCTCGACGGGAAAGAGCCGCTGGCGGCCAAACCCGGCCTGTCGCACGCGGCGCAGTTCCTCTACCAGGCGTTCGGCCGCGAGGCCCAGCCGGTCGAAGCCCGGCTGCTCGACCTGACGCTGATCCTCTACGCCGAGCACGAGTTCAACGCCTCCACGTTCGCCGCCCGCGTCACCGCCAGCACGCTCAGCGACCTCTACTCCGGCATCGTCACCGGCGTCGGCACGCTGAAGGGTCCGCTGCACGGCGGCGCGAACGAAGACTCCATCCGCATGATGAACCGCTTCAAGTCCGGCCCGCAAGCCAAGGCCTGGGCCGAAGCGGCGCTGGTCAGCAAGGAGAAGATTTCCGGCTTCGGACATCGCGTCTACAAGAACGGCGACCACCGCGCCCGCATCCTCGAGCCGAGAATGGAGCAGCTCGCCCGGCAGCGCGGCGAGGAATGGCGCCTGGACATCTATCACGCCATCAAGAACGTCATGTGGGACCGCAAGAAGATTCACATGAACGTCGACTATCCCTGCGGCCTGACCTATTTCCTGCTCGGGTTGCCGATCGATGTCTACACGCCGTTGTTTGTCGCCTCACGCGTCACCGGCTGGTCGGCCCACTTCATCGAGCAGATCACCAACAACCGCCTGATCCGGCCGCGCAGCCGTTACACCGGCCCCGCCATCCGCGACTACGTGCCGCTGAATCAGCGCGGCTGAAAAAGCGCGCATGCCACGGAGCGCCGGGCGCAGCGCGCAAGGTCGCGCCGCAGCGGCTGGGGCACAGCGCGACGGGACAAGCGGAAGCTCTTGAGGCGCAGGCAGCGGCCTGCGACACTCCCCGCCCTGAAAGAGAGGGCGGCACGCGCGCCTGCCGTGCTTTCGAAACCTACTGCTCCGCGTCCCCCACCGGCCGAAGCTCCAGCGATTCAAACGTCGCAATCAGCCGCGTCAACTGAATGCCGATCCGCCCCGCAGGTCGCGAGGCTTGTGCCGCACCGCTTTCGGCCGCCGTCCCCACTTCCTGGGGGGACCATACGGGGGGTAATCGCTCGTCCGCCGGCTCGTTCCAGGCCAGCCGCGGCAGCGGCTCCTCGTCGAGAAACACCTCCGCCCGGCCGCCGCGCACCACGACGCGCATCTCGAACCCCGTCGCCGACAGAATCCGCTCGCGCTCAACCAGTGCACGCACCTCCAGGCGCGGCCGATCG
>CAYOHG010000633.1:0-2093 GCA_964403685.1 uncultured Planctomycetales bacterium | reverse complement strand
GGCGCGCGGTCGCACTGTTTCTGTCATCACCATCTTCAGTCTCCTGGCAATTCCCTTCGCTCCCGCGGATGTCACGCCCACGGCCGCCGCGGGCGACGAACCTGCATCGCACGTGTAGCGCGAGGCTTGCAGAAGCGCCTCGGCATACGCTCGACGCCCGCGCGGCAGCAGCCACGTCACCCAGGCGTCGCAGCACAGATCGGCTTCTTCCTGTATCCGCCGGCGGACCCACCACACCAGCGGATGCCACCAGAACAACGCCGATATGGCGATCTCCAGCCAGCGCAGCCGCGTGTCGCCACGCCGGATGTGCGCCAACTCGTGGCACAGAATCGCGCGCCGCCCAACCCGATCCAGCGTCGTCCAGAGCGGCAGCGGCAGAATCAGGCGCGGCCGGCCGACGCACCAGACCATCGGCGACACGCGTGCATCGGTTACAAATGTGACCGGGGGGCGCGCCAGTCCGGTGCGCCGCGCGATCCAATCCACCTCGCGCTGAATCTCACGCGGGGCGGGGCGCGCCCCGGCGAACCCGCGCCCGAAGCAGCCGATTCGAATCGCGGCGACCCCCAACACCAGCCCCGCACCGGCCAGCCAGGCCAAGGTCGGCAACGCTGGGAGCCGCGCGAACGCATCGCGGATCTGCACCAGGCCCAGCAGCCAGCCACGCCACCAGGCGCCCAGATGCGGTTCAAGGGTCGATTGGCCCGCATTCGACGGATTCAGTCGCCGGAAATCAGCCAACGCATCGATCTCGGTCGAGTGCGCGGCGGGCGCAACGTTCTGGGCAAGCCGAGCGTCGCCGGCGGCCGGCCGATCGGATGTCCCAGGTGCCAACCCCACGTCGTCGGAAACCGCGATCGTGTGAACATCGGGCAGGTCGCGGCGGCGCGCGTCCAACTCAGCGAATTCTCGCGATGACACGTTGGCTTCGCTTGGCACCCTTAGCCGAATCGGCCCCGGCGCAGCGACTTTGGCATCGACAACCGCCATCCCCCCCGAGCGCGCGGTCGGCGGGAGCGTTGTCGACACACGCGGCTCGGGGTGGGAAATGGACTCACTATGGCTGGCTCCGGACGAGATTCGGGCCGAATCGCGGGCTCCGTTCGGCCAGCCGGCTCCGATGAACAGCCGCGGCAATGCGCTGCTGATGGCCGACAGGTCGAAGGAATGCGCATCCGCATCGCCCGATTCGACGCCGGGCGCTGCCGACCAGCCTCTCGGCACACCGCTCGGATCATCAGCGGACAGAGGGAGTGGGGGCACGAGCGCATCCGTAAGCGCTGTGTCCTGCGGCTCGGGTTCGGCCGCAACCATGGGTGGATGTGTGTCGACGCCAGCCGCGAGCGAAGTGGAGTCGGCCTCGGTGGCGAGGCCAGGGGCGTCGCGCTGCGGTCCGAGAGAGGGCAACCCGAGCGGAATCACGAACCAAAGCAGCACCAGCACCCAGAGCGCGTGCCGAGTGGCGGGGCGGCAGGGAATCGTGCGGCAGATCAGCGCCACGAGGATGGCGAGCGGGATTACGGCCCAGGCGTTGCGCCACAGCAGCGAGAGCGGAATCTCGGCCCATTCCATGACCGCCACTCCCTGATCCCCGCAAGCAGAGCCAAGCGCCCACAGGCCAGACGCTCAGGAGCGTCCGCCCCCGTCGAGTTTCCCGATCAGGCGCTGCAACTCGTCCAGCTCCGCCGGCGTGAGCTTCTGTGTCTTGACAAGCTGTAGCACCAGCGGGCCGGCCGCTCCGTCAAACAACTGATTCAGCAAAGTGCGGATGCGGGTCCGGCTGAGCCGCTCGCGCGTCACCAGCGGACGGTAGACGTAGGCCTGTCCGCTGCGGTCGCTGCTGACGAAGCCCTTCTGCTCGAGCCGCGTAAGCACAGTCTGCACGGTCGTATAGGCCACCCGCCGCCCGCGGGCGTGCAACCGCTCCAGCACGCGCCGCACCGGAGCGGGCGATTCCTCCCACAGCTCGCGGAGGATCTCCAGCTCGGCGGCGCCCAGATCGTGTCGACTTCCAGCCGTCATTCTGTTACCCAGGCGCGGACCCCGCGGTCGCAGTCTCCTACATCCGTCGGAGGAAGTCTACTATAATT
>CAYOHG010000632.1:0-2099 GCA_964403685.1 uncultured Planctomycetales bacterium | reverse complement strand
GTCACCGGCCGCGCGTTCAGCACGATTCTGCCCAACGCGCCGGCCGGCTCGCCGCGCCTGGCGCTAGAAGCCAAGCGCGGCAACGAGCCGCCGCACGAGGTCGATGCAAACGTGCCGCTGCCGCTGTCGCGCCTGATCATGGAGTGCTGCGAGAACGAGAAGGACGTCCGGCCGTGGGACATGGCGGCGGTGCTGTCACGGCTGGAGACCGTGCGGCACGTGCTGTCGCGCCGCGCGGGCGCGTGAGCGTTCGAGTTTTGACGCGCCGCGCGGATGGGACGACACTGCGGCGCGAGCCGATGGGAGCGAGGTAGGTCTGGTGAGTCACGAGTGGGACGCTGGGGCGGCGTGCACCACGTTGCGCGAGGCCGCTGTGCTGATCCGCGATGACCCGCTGCGGCGCGGCTCAGTGCTGCACTTTGGCTCGGCCGGGCAGCTCGTCGTCACGGGCGACATGCACGGAAACCTGCGGAACTTCGACAAGTTGCAGCGCTTCTGCGCCCTGGAGCGCAGCGCCGGCCGCTGCGTCCTGCTGCACGAGCTGATTCACCAGGACGTCAACGGCGGGGAAGGCCGCGACCTGTCGATCGACCTGCTGATGCGCGCCGCGGCGTGGAAGGTCGCTTTTCCCGACAACGTCTTCTTTCTGCAAAGCAACCACGAGCTGGCGCAGCTCATGGGGCAGGAGATCACCAAAGGCGGGCGCTCCGTGCTGGCGGACTTCGAGCGCGGAGTTGAGCATCGCTTCGGACAGGGGGCCGGCCGCGTGCTCGAGGCGACCCGCGATTACCTCTCGGCCCTGCCGCTGGCGGCGCGCACGGCCAACGGCATCTTCATCGGGCACAGCCTTCCGGACCCGATGCGGCTGGAGTCCTTCGACCTGAATGTCTTCGAGCGCACGCTTGAAGCGCGCGACCTGATTCCGGGCGGCGCGGCCTACACCCTGGTCTGGGGCCGTTTTCACCGCCCGGAGGACGTTGAGCTGTTCGCGCAGCGGTTGGGTGTGCGTTTCTTCATCATCGGCCACACCCCGCAGGAGACCGGCTACAACGTGATCGGGCGCCTGATCATCCTGGCCAGCGATCACAATCACGGTACATTCCTGCCGGTCGACCTCTCGCGCGACTACACGTCGATTGAGACCCTCGAGCAGTCGATTCGCAAGTTCGTCTCGGTGGCCTGAGGCTGAGCGCGTCCGGCGCCGCGCCGGTGGAATCGCTATCGGACGCCGCCGCGAACACCCGCCGGCCGCACTTGCCCGCTCGCCATCGGAATCGCATCCTGCAACGTGGGAGGACCTGCCCGCGCACTGGGGACGCGGAGCGGCGGCAGCCATGCACAGTTACCACGCAGCCCGGGTGAAGCTCGACGACGCGGAACTGACCCGCGTGCTGGAGGAACTGGATACGCGCGAGCGCGCCAGCGGGCTGATTCGCGTGCCCGAGCGCTACGCCTATCGCGTCCGCGACGTGCGCGTCGACGTGTACTCCTCCCGCGACGTCTGCACCACCTACGTCGTGCCCACGCGCAACATCGGCTCGGACGGAATGTGCTTCCTCTCGCCCAACCTGATTCACCCGAACTGCACGATGCAGCTTCACCTTACGACGGCACGCGGCGGCCGGCAGACGCTGCACGGGCACGTGCTGCGCTGTGCCTACGTGGAGGGCGGCAGCGGCGTGCACGAGGTGGACGCGCGCTTCGCCAGGGCGATCGACCCGGTCTCGTTTGCGCCGTCGGCGATCCGCACACGCGTGCTGCTGGCCGACGACAGCGCCATGGCGCGCCGCCTGATGGGACACCTGCTCAAAACGCTCAACGCCGAGGTGACCTGCGTCGAGAATGCCATTGAGGCCATCGAGTTGGCCGAGCGTGGGCCTTTCGACCTCGTGCTGATGGACATCGAGATGCCCGAGCTGGACGGGCTGACCGCTGTGCGCATGCTCCGCAGCAAGGGCTATCTGCGGACTATTGTCGCCATCAGCTCGCTGGCCGATGCGGACCTTCCGCAGCGCTGCACACAGGCCGGTTGCGACGACTTCCTGTCGAAATCCGACGTGCGGGTGCGTTTGCCGGAGCTGCTGGCGCGCAAGGACATC
>CAYOHG010000631.1:0-2106 GCA_964403685.1 uncultured Planctomycetales bacterium | reverse complement strand
CTCGAACCTAGGACCCGCTGATTAAGAGTCAGCTGCTCTACCAACTGAGCTAGCGAGGCCGACAGATATTCAGTATACGCCGAGGCCGCCGCGCGGCAAGAACCCGCGCGGCTCATCACGTGCCTTCACCGCCGCCTCATGCGCATCTCCGCCGAGCGCGCCGGCCGCCCGCTACCAGGCGCTCTCGCAGAGGTACAGCTCGGTCCCGTCCGGGTCGTGGAAATAGGCTAACTTCACGGCTCCGTCGTCGACCACGACGTCCCCCGCATTCTGCAAGTCAGCAAACACGACCCCGCGCGACTCCAACGCCGCGATCACCTGCCGGATCGGTGCGGCGACACGCAGTCCGATCTGCACACAGCCGCGCGTGCCCGGCGGCGCGTGATAGCGCCCGGGCGGATGCAGGCCGATCTTGAACCCGCCTGCATCGATCATGGCGAAATGATCGCCCGCGCGGTAGAGCAGCTTCAGGCCCAGCGTTTCGCTGTAGAACCGCACCGAGCGGCTCATGTGGGAAACGAACACGGTCGCGGACCCTCCGGATATCTCCGTGCCGCTCGATTCGTTCGCCGCTGGTCCTGGCATTGGCGACCTCCTTGGCTATCGTGGTGATGCAATCGCGCGATCGGCTATTCTACGTGGTCAGTAGCCCAGCGGCGCAGCAGAATCTCACGGCGGAATTCGCGCTCGATGAAAACGATCGGAAACCAGATACCGGCTGAGATCGTCCGCGAGCACGTTGCCCGGCTCGTCGACCAGATGCGCCAGGCCGACCTGGCGGCCGTGCTCGTGTTCGACTCGTCCAACATGCTGGCCTTCTGCGGCACCTCGCACGCCGCATGGGATCGGCTTACCTGCGGGTGGATCACGCGCGAGGGCGAGGTTCACGTGCTCTGCCCGGCTTTCGAGCGTCCGGCGGTGCGCGGCGCGGAGGAGCTGGCCCGCGTGCATACCTGGCGCGAGGAGGAAGACGCCTTTGCCCGCTTCGGCGATCTGCTGCGCGCCGCGCGGCTGGGCCGTGGCCGTATCGGAGTCGACGGGCGCACGTGGATCTCCGCGCGGCGCGCCTTCGAGCACGCCGCCGACACCGCGACATTCGTCGATGGTGAGCCGTTGCTGCGAGAGGTCCGCATCCTCAAGGCGCCCGGCGAGCAACAGCTCATGCGCGCTGCGCATCTCAGCGGCGAGCGGTTGTTCTGGCACGCCCGCACGCTGCTGCGCGAGGGAATTCGCGAGGCCGAGGCCTGCGCCACGCTGCGTGCGCAAATGGCGTCGGAGGGTGTCGACGCCGATCCGATGGTGCAATCAGGTCCGAACGCATCCGTGCCGCACAACCCCACCGGCCAGCGCATCATCGCGGCCGCCGATGCGGTCGTAATCGACAGCGTCATCATTCGCGACGGATACATGAACGACCTGACGCGGACGTACGCCCTGGCGGATCCCGGCCCGCGCGTCCGCAGCGCGTATCGCGCCGTCCGCGACGCCCACGATGCCGCGATCGCCGCGGCCCGCGCCGGGGTCGAATGCCGCGCGCTGGATCGCCTGGCCCGCAACGTCATTCAGCAGGCCGGGTTCGGCGAGTATTTCACTCACCGCCTGGGTCACGGCATCGGGATCGAATGCCACGAGCCGCCTTACCTGAACGGCGCGAACACCGAGCGGCTGCGCGCCGGTATGTGCACGACCATCGAACCAGGAATCTACGTACCCGGCGAGTTCGGAATCCGCATCGAGGACGTGATCATCATTCAGGAGGGCGGCTGCGAGGTCATTCGAGGCACGCTGCCGACCGACGTGTCCGCGGTGTTCGAATGATTGCCGGCGGCGGACGACAGCCGAACGGTGCGCCAGATGCCGATCGCCGGGCGCGTCTCGCTCACTTCCACCAACGTTTTCCCTTGTGCGAGCGGGAGTCGCTGCCGGCGTGAGCCGGCTGACGCTCGGCCCGGATGCGCTTGATCAGTTCGGCTTCGCTCAGGCTGCCGCCGACCAGCCGCCGAAGCACCCGCAGTTTTTCGACCTCTTCGGCGCTGAAATAGACGGTGTCGACGCTGTCGCCCTCTTTGCCGGGCGACGGAGCGACGACTTCGGACGCCGGCGGCG
>CAYOHG010000630.1:0-2107 GCA_964403685.1 uncultured Planctomycetales bacterium | reverse complement strand
AGCACGAACGTGCGCTGCTGGCCATCGATGGAGTCGAAGGCGTCGGCGTCGGCCCCTCGCATTCAGACGCGCTCGCCTGGCGACGATCACGCCCGCCCTCGCACCCCTTGCATCGCGAAGGCTCAGCGGGTGTATCGAACGGGCCGCGGGGACCGTTCCGAAGACAGCCGACGGGCCTGCTGCGTGGGGTAGTGCGAACCGAATCTGGGACATTCCGGCGGCCGGCCGTCCGATACGTGACCGGCATCGCGTCCGGATCAGGGCGGCTCAGGCGCGCGGCGGGCGCATCTCGGCGCGAAACCACTCCACGCAGTGTTGCAGGCCGGCGGCGCGCTCGACGCGCGGCTCCCAGCCCAAGAGCTGCCGGGCTCGCGTGATATCGGGACGGCGCAGCTCGGGGTCGTCTTTCGGACGTGGAACAAAAGTCAACTCGCTGCGGCTGCCGGTCAGCCGGATGATCTCGCGGGCGAAATCGCTGATGGAGATTTCGGACGGGTTGCCCAGGTTGACCGGTTCGCGCACGTCGCTTTCCATCAGCCGCACGAGACCGTCGACCAGGTCGGTGACGTAGCAGAAGCTGCGGGTCTGGTTTCCGCTGCCATGCACCGTCAGCGGCGCGCCGCGCAGGGCCTGATGGATGAAATTGGGCAGCACGCGGCCGTCGTCGGTTCGCATCCGCGGACCATACGTGTTGAAAATTCGCGCGATCCGGCACTCGGCGCTGCATTGGGCGGCGTAGTTGACGATCAACGCCTCGCCGAAACGCTTGCCCTCGTCGTAGCAGGCGCGCGGGCCGATGGGGTTGACGTGGCCCCAATAGGTTTCGCCCTGCGGATGCTGCTGCGGATCGCCGTAAACCTCGCTGGTGCTGGCGTGCAGCAGTCGGGCCTGCTTGGCACACGCCAGATCGAGCAGGTTCCACAGTCCCCGCGAACAGACGTTAAGGATCTCGAGCGGACGGCGGGCGAAATCGACCGGGGAGGCCGGGCAGGCCATGTCGTAGATGCGCGCCAGCGGGCCGTCGATCGCCAGCGGCCGCGTGATGTCCTGCTCCACAAATGAGAATGCCGCGTGCGCCCGCAGGTCATCGACGTTGCGACGCTGGCCGGTCACGAGATTGTCGACGCCGACGACCTCGTGGCCGTCAGCCAGTAGCCGCTCGCACAGGTGAAACCCGATGAACCCCGCGCAGCCCGCAACCAAAGTTCGCACGCACAGTCTCCGCCGCCACGGATTCGATCTGACCGGTCGACCGCCCGCGCCGCGGCCGGTTCGCATTATAGTGCCGCCTGCCACGAGGGACGCCGCGGTGCGAAATCGCGGCAGAGACGGCAAGGACACTAAGAACCATGCGATTGTGCGTCATCGGCAGCGGCTGGGTGGGGCTGGTCACCGGCGCCTGTCTGGCAGAAACCGGCAATCACGTGACGGCGGCCGACGTGGACGCCCGCAAGGTCGAGGAGCTGAACGCCGGGGAATGCCCGATCTTCGAGCCGGGGCTGCGCGAACTGATCCGTGAGAATCTGGCGGCCCGGCGGTTGGCGTTCACCACCCGCACCGCCGAGGCCGTGGCCGACGCGCGCATCGTTTTTCTGACGGTCGGAACGCCGCCGCTGCCCGACGGTTCGTCGGACCTGAGTGCCATTTTCGCGGCGGCGCGCGAGGCGGCGAAGTCGCTGCGCGACGGTGCGGTCGTCGTGGTCAAGAGCACGGTGCCGGTGGGGACGGGCGCGGCGCTGGAGGTGGACATCGCGCGGCACACCGAGCGGCGGTTTCACGTCGTGAGCAACCCGGAGTTCCTCAAGGAAGGCACCGCGGTCGATGATTTTCTGCGGCCGGACCGCGTGGTCATCGGCGCGGAAGACCGCGAGGCCGGCGAGCTGGTGGCCGAGCTGCACAAGCCCTTCGTTCGCAACAACAAGCCGATCCTGATTCTGAGCCGGGCGGCGGCCGAGCTGACCAAGTACGCCGCCAACGCTTACCTGGCGACGCGCATCAGCTTCATCAACGAGATTGCGGCGCTGTGCGAGCGCGTCGGCGTGAACGTCGACGAGGTTCGCCGCGGAATCGGAGCCGACGCCCGCATCGGGCATCATTTCATGTACCC
>CAYOHG010000629.1:0-2108 GCA_964403685.1 uncultured Planctomycetales bacterium | reverse complement strand
GCGCCAGCGCACCCAGCGCCACAGCCAGCACGGTTACGCTGAGGATCCAGGTTCTCATGGTTCAGCTCCTTGATCGGAAGCAGGCTGCGTCTGCGCCGGTTCGTCCGGCGAACTCCACGGCGGCCCCTGCCCACGCCGCCGCCCGGGGACACGCTCGGTCGGCGGGCCGCCGCCGCGTGAGCCCGCGCCGTGCCGCCAGCGCCACCCGCCCGCTTCGCGAATGCTTCGTGCACACTGTGTGAAAAGTGCCGCGCGCCGCGATTCGTCCAGGAAAGGCCGGATCGCAAGCAGGTATTCAGCCACGCGGCGTTCCAATCGATCGTGGATCGCAATCACCCGCTCCAACTGCTCGCGGATCACGCCGTCGGCCGCCTGCGGGTCTTCGAACAGCTCGGCAAGGCGCTCGCGCGCGGCAGCAAGCTCCGCCTCAAGATCAGCCCGCTCGCGCCCAAACGCCGGATCAATCGCCGCCAGCTCGCCAGCGCGTTCGGCGGGCAATTGCAGCCAGCGACTCAGCGCCGCGACCGGATGGGTCGGGTCGAGGGATTGCGCGCCAGTCGCAGCCGGCGGCGGCCAGGCACGAGCCGTGAGAAATCCGCCCAGCGCACAGACCAGGAACAGCGCGCTCAGCACCAGACTTTGTCGCGCGATCATGGTGCACCCTCCGTCGTGATCGCCTCGTCCGATCCGGCGTCGATTGCTGCGAACAAGCCGGTAGCCGAGGTGTGCTCGATCACTTCGAATCCCAGGCCGGCGAGCGAGCTCTCCGCTCCTGTGCCGGAGCTCTCAACCGGTGCGACCGCCGATCGCACCGCAGCCAGTTTGGCGCTCCCATAGCCCAGACCGACGCCCAGTACGACGATTGCCGCGACCCGGCTGAGTCGGTACACGCGCGGCCAGACCAGCCGGGCTACGTACTGCTGCTCCAACCGCCGCTGCAGCGCCGGCCAGACGTCGCGCGCGCCGGCCTCGACCGGCCAGGCGCCCAGCAGTTCTCGAACGGCCCCCAGCTCGCTCAGCGCGGCTCGGCAGGCGGCACACTCCGCGATGTGCCTGTCCCATCCCGCGCGCTGTTCCGACGGCAACTCCCCCGCCGCCAGCTTGATCAGAGTGGATTCGCTCAGGTGCTCCATGGCTCGGCCTCACATTGTTGAACGCCCGGTCGCCGCGAAACCGGCGGCGATCGTTCTCCGAATTCCTCAATCGTCGCGCAAACCCGCAAGCCGCTGGCGCAGGCCGGCATAGGCCCGCACCAGGCAGGACTCAACCGCCGACGCGCTCCAGCCGGTGATTTCCGCAATCTCCGCGTGATTCAGCCCCTCGAAACGGTGCAGCACCACCGCCAGCCGCTGGCGTTGCGGCAGGTCGGCGACCGCCTGCTGCACGCGCTGTTGCAGCTCCCGGCGGTCCTGGTCCGACTCGCGGGCTGGATCGACGGAAATCTCGGCACTTTCCAGGCTCCACCGCCGCCGGCGGGCCCACCTGCGGCGCTCGTCCAGGCAGAGATTCGAGACGATGCGGTAAAGCCACGTGCTGAATTGCGCTTCAGGCCGATATTCGCCGGCACCGCTGAGCACGCGCAGGAATGCCTCCTGCGCCACGTCCTCGGCATCGTCCCAGCGGCCCAAAACGCGATACGCCAGACGCAGGACAGTGGCCTGATGACGCCGCACCAGTGTGGCCAGCGCCGCCCGGTCCCCGGCGGCGATCCGCCGCATCAGCACGTGATCGGCAGGCGCATCCTGGTTTGAATCGCTGCGGTTCTCGCTCATGGCTTCTGCGCCGCCGCTGGATTTGTCGGCGTCCGTCGTTTCAGTTCATAGCCGAGCCGATTGTGCACGGCGACGCGAACTGCGACAACCGGCCTGACGCCGTGTCAGGGCAACGATTGCAGCGCGTTACGTGCCGCACGAAAGCGCAGCCGACCGCGTGGGCCGCATGCCGGTCCGACCTCGCCGGACAGCTTCCCGCCGCGACGTCGACCGCGCCAAGGAGAGAACCCGTGAAACGTCTGACCTGGATGCTGACTTCGATCGCGCTGGTGACCTTCGCGAGCGGCTGCGAGGAGTCGATCCTGAACAGCCTGCCCGCCGGGGCGCAGGCCACGC
>CAYOHG010000628.1:0-2117 GCA_964403685.1 uncultured Planctomycetales bacterium | reverse complement strand
GTGCTGGGCCTCGTCCAAGCGCTGGACGCGGGCGTACGCCTTGCCCAGAAGCTCGACGATCACGAAGGACTCGGGGCTGGCCAGCGCGGCCGGCTCGGCCAGCTCAATCGCTTCAGCGAAGCGCCCCATCAGAAAGAAGCTCTCCGCCCGGCGGAACGCCCAGTTGACCTGGATCATGTCGCGTGGGTGCTTGAGACGCGACTCATCCTCAATCTCCGGTTCGACGCCGACGGAAGTGTAGCCGAGCGCCCGAAGTGAACCGATCGCGTCGGCGTCCAGCTCGACGCGCACGCTCGGGCGCGTGCGAAGCTTCGCCTCGAAGGCGGCCAGCTCGCTTTCCATCCGCTGGAGCTGCTCCGGACGACTTGCCGCCTGGTCGATGAGTTCGCCGGGATCTTTTCGCCGGTCGTACAGCTCGGGTCGGCTGGAGCGGATGTACTTCCACTCATCGTTGGCCAGCGAGCGCAGACGGCTCCAGCCGAAGTTGATGAACGGAAAATCGCTCTCGGCGTAAACCCACTGCGACGGCAGCGGCTCGCCGGCCAGAGCGCGAATCAGCGAGGTCCCGCTCACTTCCGCCGGCACCGGCCAGCCCATCAGGTCGAGCATGGTCGGCATGACGTCGACCAGGCGAACCGTTCCGGGATGGACGCGCGCGTCGACCCGGCCTGGCAGCGAGACGATCAGCGGAACGCGCAGGATGGAATCGTAGATCAGTAGCGCGTGCCAGTCGTATCCGTGATCGCCCAGCGATTCGCCGTGGTCGCCGACCGCGAGGATGAGCGTCTTTTCCAGCAGGTTGCGAGCGCGCAGCCGGTCCAGCACGCGCCCGATCTGGGAGTCCATGAACGCTACTTCACCGTCGTAGGGATCGCCGGTGCGCTCGAGGAATTCCTTCGGCGGGGCATAGGGTGCGTGCGGATCGAACAGGTGGATCCAGCAGAGGAACGGCGCGGGGCTGTCGCGGTCGAGCCATGCCAGCGCATCGTCGACCACCATGTTGCCAGGCCGGTCGTGAAACGCTTCACCGTCCGGGCGGCGCGGCATGTCGTCCTGGTACGTTTCAAAGCCGCGGCCAATTCCATAGTCCGAATCCAGTACGCGGCAGGCGACGAAGCCACCGGTGCGATAACCGCGCTTCTGGAAGATTTCGGCCAACAGCGGCAGGTCGGCGGGCACCGCGAAGCGACCATTGTCGCGCACGCCGTGCTCAGGCGGGAACGTGCCTGAAAACAGAGTGGTGTGCGACACGAGCGTGATTCCCGCCGGGGCGAACGCTTGCTCAAAGCGCACTCCGCGGGCGGCCAACTGGTCGAGGTTGGGCGTTGCGGCGCGCGACCAGCCATAGCAGCCCAGCCGGTCGGCCCGGGTGGTATCCAGCGTCAGAACCAACACATTGCAGCCGGCTGCGGCGCCCATCAGGGCGTGCTGCTCCGGTACGACGCCGGTGACTGCTTCCGGTCGAGACGAGCAACCCGAGAGCAGCGCGGCGAGCAGAATAATCTGGACCCACCGCTGAGGATTTGCTAGATTCTGCATGGCAGCCTCGGTTCCCATTCTATGAGCCGCTCGCGGCGAATCCACAACCGCCGTGGTTCAGCTTCTGCGCGCCACGCTCCGTCCTGCACGACAGACCGCCTGGCGGCCGTCCCGCGGCCCAGGCGTCTATCACCGCGCCGCGCAGGGGCGGCGTCCGACGACGCCTGCGATCCCCACTGGCGCGACCGTTGGCTGTGGGGCATCGTGCTCGCGTCGCTGGCGCTCAAGCTGGGGCTGGTGGCGGCGTTTCACAACGTCCCGCCGGTGCTGGACGGCGCCGCATACCTGAAGTTGGCGCAGACGCTGTCGCAATCCGGACAGTTCGAGACCACGTTTCGTCCGCCGCTGTATCCGGCGTACATGGCGCTGATGTTGTGGCTGGGCGCAGGCTCGGTGGGCATCCTGCTCGGGCAGGTGTTGCTGAGCTGCGCGAGCCTGTTCAGTGTTTTCGGGATGACGCGCGTGATTGCTGATGTGCGGGTCGCGCGCCTGGCCACCGCTCTGGTCGCGTTCAATCCGACACTCGTGATGTTCACCCATCAGGCCTGGTCGGAGACGCTGTTCCTGTCGCTGCTGCT
>CAYOHG010000627.1:0-2120 GCA_964403685.1 uncultured Planctomycetales bacterium | reverse complement strand
CACCGCGCTGGGCAACTCGATCCGCGCGATCAATGAGACGCACTTCGGGGCGATCTTCCTCGGCATTGCGATCGGCGTGCTGGCCGGACTTGTGCCCGTGCAGTTCCCCGGGCTGCCGATTCCGCTTCGTCTGGGCCTGGCCGGCGGGCCGCTGCTCGTGGCGATCCTGCTCAGCCGTTGGGGGCACGCCGGCCCGCTGGTCTGGCACGTTCCCGCCAATACCAGCCTGGCCTTTCGCGAGCTGGGCATCACGGTGTTTCTGGCCTGCGTCGGCCTGCACGCCGGCAGCGACTTCTTTGAGACCGTCTTCAGCCGCGAAGGGCTGACCTGGCTGCTGGCGGCGCTGCTGATCGCCTTGCCGCCGCTGCTGATCGTGGGCGCGTTGGCGCGCGTTTGGATGAAGCTGAATTACACCGTGCTGGGCGGCCTGCTTTCGGGCAGCATGACCGACCCGCCGGCGCTGGCCTTCGCATCGGTGCTGACCGGCTCGGACGCACCGGCGATGGCCTACGCTACCGTCTATCCCTTCACCATGCTGCTGCGCATCGTCACGGCACAGGTGCTGGTGATCGCGCTGGGTGCGTAGGGCCGGCCCGACCCACGCGCCGATTCGCTAGCGGATGTTCGCGCGGAACTTGTCCGGCTCGGCCCAGAACTGAGCCACACAGGTTGGGCAGCAGAACCCGATCACGCGACCTTCAAATACGATCGAGTAACGCGCGTCCAGCGGCTTGCCCGTCACCGGGCAGCAGCCGTTCACCGGCTTCAGACTCGCGGCAGTCGCGCCCTCCGCGCCCGAAGTCGCTCCGGGCAGCGGCGCATCGCTGCTGAACTGAAGCTCCGGCTCGACCTCGGCCGCGGCGGCGTCCGGCATGTCGCCGGTGTCCACGCGCAACTCCGCCCGCGCCGCCCGCAGCCGCGCCAAACCCTGCGCGCTTAGCGCCGTCTTCCAGACGAACAACCGGCGCAGCGCCGGCAGCTCCGCCAGCGCTCCGACCGCGGTATCCGACACGCCTGTCTGAGAAAGCACCAGTTCGCGCAGCCGCGGATGCCGCGACAGCGCCGCCAGGGAACCATCGGTCACCGCGGTGGCGCGCAAATCCAGCCGCTCCAGGCCAGGCATGGCCGGAAGGTTGTTCAGTGTGCTGGCGTCGGCTCGCGTGCGCGCCAGCGAGAGCGACACCACGTGATACCGCAACGGTGCGAGCAGCGCGTCGATTTCGGCCGGCTCGATCCGGTCAGCGCCAGCGGTGAAATCGACCGCCAGCGCCCGGCCGGCCGGGTCGATCGCCTCGACGTGCACGAGCCGGGCACGCAACGCTGCGATCGCCGCTGCGTCGGGGTTGCCCACACGCGCGGCAAACTCCGGCACCGCCGGGGGGATTGCGCCGGCCGGCTCGCCCGCCGTGCCAGTCTCCTTCGGAATGCGGGCGCGAATCTCCTCCTCCTCTTCCGGCGGCAGCGGTTCCCCGACCATGGACAGCGGGTCGAACGAGCGGGTTGACACAACAGCCGGTGAATTCGCGCCGGCAGCCGCCTGCAACGTCGGCCCCCCGCCGGGCGCCATGCCAGCGGCGGAAAACGCCGCGCCGGCGGCGATCCAGGTTTCGATCGCGCGAAGCTCATCTTCGCTCGGTTGCTCGCGCGATTCCGGCGGCATGTGATCTTCATCGTTCAGCGGGAGCCGCAGACGGTGCACGAGCTCGCTGTCTTGTGGCCGGCCGGCGACAATCACTACGCCGTCGCGGCCACCCTTCAGGATGGCTTCCGGCGTGTGCAGCGCCAGCCCGCCTTTCTGGCGATCTTCGCCATGACACGAGATGCAGCGCTGGGCGAATATCTCCGCGACGCGCTCGTATCCAGGGCCCGCCGCTTCGCTCGCGGCGGCGTTGGTCGCCGGCGCGCCACCTGCGACCGGAACACCAGCTTCGGGCCGCGGCGCGGCGATTCCCACGGAACGGCCGCCGGAAGTCCTGGCTTCGCGCGGGCCAAAAGGCTCCAACAGGAAATCCGGGCCGTGCGTCATCGACGCGCCGAGATGACCCGCCGGCATCATGGCGAACACGGTCAGCGCCAGGGCAACGCCATAGACCTTGCGCAGTCGCTCAAAATGCCCGAGC
>CAYOHG010000626.1:630-2124 GCA_964403685.1 uncultured Planctomycetales bacterium | reverse complement strand
ATCCTCACGCGGTGCACCACCGCAACCGCGGCCCGGCGCAGCGTCGACTGGCAGACGCTCATCGCGATCGCCGCTTCGCTCGCGCTGGGCAAGGCGCTCGAATCGTCCGGCCTGGCGCAGCTTCTGGCGGAAAGACTGATCGGCCTGGCGGGTGCCAGCCCGTGGTGGTCGCTGGTCGCGATCTACGGGATTACGGTCCTGCTGACCGAGATGATCACGAACAACGCGGCGGCGGTGCTGGCCTTCCCGATCGCGATGCGCACCGCGGAGACGCTGGGGGTGGATTTCATGCCGTTCGTCGTGGTGGTGGCGGCGGCGGCGTCGCTGGGCTTCGCCACGCCGTTCGGCTACCAGACGCACCTGATGGTGTACGGCCCCGGCGGGTATCGCTTCTCGGATTTCCTGCGGCTGGGCGTGCCGCTGGACCTGCTGTGCTGGGCGATCACGGTGACCGTCGTGCCGCTGGTGTTTCCGTTGAAGGCGGTGTGAGCGGGCGGCCGCGCGGTCAATGACGCCCCGCCGTGACGAACAGCGAAGCCATGTGAACCGGCAGCGCAGCAGCGATTCGAAACAACCGCCCGGTTTCCACTCGCTGGCTGGCTCTCCTGAATGTTATCATCCAGTCGGCCGTTTCAGATCGTCTCGGAGGCCGGACATGTCCGCTTCCAACTGCCCCCGCTGCGCCGAACCGATCAACCCCGAGCACCGCTTCTGCCCCCGCTGCGGCATCCAGCTCTCGGCCGCGGGACGCGGCGCGCGCGGCGCGGCCAGACTGCGCCTGCATGAACAGTTGCTGCTGCTGGCGCTCGATGACGAATCCGGGCGGCTGCTGCCCAATGCCTCGCACTGCAACTTCGGGCTGTCCGCCGCCCTGCTGGCCGAGCTGCTGCTCGAACGGCGCATCGATCTCGACGCCGCCAAAGCCGAGTTCGTCGAGTTGCGCAGCGAAGCACCCATCGGCGATGAAGTGCTCGACGACGTGCTGGGCCGGATCGCCGCCTCGCGGCGCCGCCGCCGGCTGCGCAACTGGGTCAGCAACCTCTCCAACCTGCGCAAGCTGAAGGACCGCATCGGCGAGGCGCTCTGCCGCCGCGGTATCCTCGAACATCGCGACGGGCGTTTCCTGTTCGTGCGCTGGGTCCGCTTCCCGACGCGCGACCCGCGGCCCGAATACGCCGTCGTCGAGCGCCTGCGGGCGGCGGTTTTCGACGATGCACCGCCACGCGACGAGCGCACCATCATCCTGCTGGCACTGGCGTATCACACGCGCCTGTTGCAAAGCCGCTTCGGCACACGCGCCCTGCGCCTGCGCTCCCGTCACGTGCGCAACATCATCGCCAACGCGCCCATCAGCGCCGCGCTGCGCCGCGCCATCGCGGAAATGGACGCGGCCGTGGCGGCGTGCATCGTCGCGGTCGCGGGGGGCGCGGCCGCGCGCGCCCGTGCGCCATGTCGTGCGCGAGCTGCACGATACGCATTTCATCGTCGGGCGCA
>CAYOHG010000626.1:0-620 GCA_964403685.1 uncultured Planctomycetales bacterium | reverse complement strand
GGCTGAGTCCGATGCCAATGTGGCGAACTCGTCCGGCGCGGCGCGCGACCGGTACACCTGCGCGTCACCACGGCTTGAAAATGAAGTACGCTGCCGCAACGATCAGCCCGAAGCCGACCAGGTGATTCCAGCGCAGCGGCTCGCCCAGATACGTCAGCGAAAAGACGGCGAAGACCACCAGCGTAACGATCTCCTGAATGGTCTTGAGCTGCGGCGCGGTGAACAGCCCGTGCCCGATGCGGTTGGCCGGCACCTGGAAGCAATACTCCGGCAGCGCGATCAACCAGCTCACCACGATCACCTGCCAGAGCGCGACCTCCTTGAATTTCAGGTGCCCGTACCACGCGAACGTCATGAAGATGTTGGACAGCAGCAGCAGCAGCACGGTCGCCATGGTGACTCCGAGTGGGGCGCATTCCTCGCCGCGAATCGCGCGGAATGATAGCGGCGCGCGGCTGGGTCCGAGATTCGGCGGCGCACGACGGCCATTCCGCCGACCGGCGACGCGCGGATTCGTTTGCCGTCGAGCGTTGGCTGCGGACGCCAGGATTCGCCTCCATTCCGTTGAGCCAGGCGTTACACTGGCGCGAATGAACCAGAACCAACGCGCCGCCCGCCCC
>CAYOHG010000625.1:0-2124 GCA_964403685.1 uncultured Planctomycetales bacterium | reverse complement strand
CGAAGCCCGACCCGCAGCGCTGGTCAGACGCGATTCGAGCGTTCGAGGATTGGGACGGCAAGAACTCGCCACCCAAAGACGCCCTGCTCTTCGTCGGCAGCTCCAGCATCGTCGGCTGGCACACCGCCGACGCGTTCCGCGACTGGCCGGTGATCAACCGCGGCTTCGGCGGCTCGCATCTTGCCGACCTCACGCACTACGTCGACAAGATCGTGCTGCCGTATGCGCCGCGCGCGATCGTGCTTTACGCAGGCGACAACGACATCGCGGCCGGGCTATCCCCCGAACAGGTCGCGGCCGACTTCGCCGCGTTTGTCGAACGCGTGCAAACGAAGCTGCCGCGAACGCCGATCGCGTTTCTTTCGATCAAGCCGAGCGGCGCGCGCTGGAAGTACTGGCCGGCGATGCAGGACGCCAACCGCCGGATCGCGGAAACCTGTCGTCGCGGCGAGAGGCTGGTTTTCGTCGATGTGGGGGCGGCGCTGCTGAACGAGCGCGGCGAGCCGCGCGACGAGCTGTTCCTGGAGGATCGGCTGCACCTGAACGCGGCCGGCTATGCGGCGTGGGAGCGCGTTCTGCGGCCGGTGCTGGCGGATTGGATGAAGTAGCAACGGCTCCGCTAGGACGGTGCTTCCGCAGGCGGGACCGCGAGGTTCGGCTGTGCGCCCGGCGCCAATCGCCCGCGTCGACGGCCTCGATCGCCTAGTGCGGTGCGTCGTCGCTCTCGTTCGCGCCGTTCGAGGTTTCGCCTTCGTCCGCGCCTTTCGAATCGTCGCGCTTTGCGTCGTCGGCCTTGCCGCGCAGGTACCTCACGAGCGCCTTGACCGATGCCTCGGCCAGCGCCTTTTCATCGCCCTCGCGGAACGAACTCGACTCCGCCCGCAGCAGCACGTCGGCGACAAGCTGCGAGTCCTGCCGCATGCGCACGCGTGTCAACGCCAAGGCCGTGCCCAGCAGCCCCTTCCTGCTGAAGTACATCACGTCGCCGGCGACGCTGAGCACCGTTCCGCCCTCCGGCTGGTCCTTCGTGGCCGCCGCGAATCCCGCGCGCGCCAAGCGCTCATACTCGCCGACGATGCCGGTCGGCACGATCGGCGGCCCGACGGTGGTGGTGGTCGGCTCGAGCCGCAGCACGTACGACCGCGCGGCTCCCTCGGCCCCGCCGCTGATGACGACCACGTCCGCCTGCGCCCCGCGCACCTCGCTGAGGGCCTGCCGCATGACGGTAAAGCAGCCGGTGAGCGGCAGGAGGCTCAGCGCGAGGCCGGCCAGGAGGATCCGAAGCGCGGCGGTCGACGGCAGTATCGCGGCCAGACGCGCGATTCGCCTCGAAACTGCGCTTGTTCCAACACCCATCGATCACTCCTGATCAGCGCGCATCGCTCCGCGAGCAAGCCCAGTCGTGCCGCCGGGATTGTGCGGCCCGCGGCGCGGGACGGCGCCAGCGCGTGGACTGTCCCGCGTCTCACCCGGCCAGAAGTGGTCCCCCGGCGACCAGTCGCTTGGCTTTCGGGTCGACGCGCAGGTTCAATCCCTCCAGCGTACGGGCGCCCAGCAGTGCCAGATCGCCGGCGCGGGCGAAGACGACTTCGTCAATCGTGAAGTGCCCGTCGACGCGGACAATCGCGAACCCTACGCTTCGGGTGATGGTCTGCCCGATGGCCCTCACAAAGGACAGGTCACGTTTCTCTTCCAACACGCCGATCTTCTTCAGCGCGTCCTCGGGCAACCACGTGTAATCACCGCCCGTGTCGACCGGCAGCTTGGGCACACGAATGGTGCGGGTCCGCCGCACGTGATTCGCGACCATACAACCCACCCGAAATGTCCCCATCGAGCGTTTCCTGTTCCTGTCCGAGCTGACGCTTCGATCACCGGGCATTGGCTTGCTTTCCGAAGTTCGACCGCCGAATGCCGGCCGCATGCGGCAACTTGAGCATAGCCCAAGGTGACGCCTCGCTCAAACGCCGACTCAGCGCACCACCCCAGTCAGCGCTTAACCGCGTCCGGCGACGATGTCCCGCTGTACGCGCCTGGCCTCGGCTGCATCCGCGACCAGGTCGCTATGGCAAGCGCGCTTGACGGGCGGGACGCCCGTGCCACCCTTTGCTGTACCACCCTTTG
>CAYOHG010000624.1:0-2128 GCA_964403685.1 uncultured Planctomycetales bacterium | reverse complement strand
CTTGAACGTAACTGATCTAGCGATCCTGCATAGATCCGCCGGCCAGGACATAGGCGAAGTCGACTGTGGAGCCCTGCCCTGTATGCGTCGTTACTGCATACCCAAGACGGAGAGCGCATTCGCCGCCGTGTTCACGGTCTCGGCGGGTATATTGATTGGGGGCTAACCGGACGAGGTCGCCCCGATCGATCCGCACCGTCATTCTCGGTTGCAGTCGATCAATTTTGACGACTGTTCCAGTCTCGCCATTGCTAACTCCGATCTTGTTGTTGTTTTGCGTGAACAATACCCGATCGCCTACGTACGCCCGAGCCTCGTGGATTTCGAGGCTACGGGTAGTGTCAATGCGTCGCCTCAGCGACTGTTGGGCCTGGCACCGGGCGTTCAACTCACGCGCTTCTTCGTTAGTAGAACAAAAGATCATCGCCTTGCCCGGCTCAAAGCCGGACTCTCGGGACCATGCTGTCACCAATTCACTCTTCGCTCGCTCAAGGGTGTCGTGGACTTCTAGCCGTCCACGTTCCTCAAGGCTTTTGATCGCCAAACCGACTTGGCCACTGGCCATGTCCTTTACGACTTGACGATCCTTCGCATCCTTTTGGCGGGCGATGTCGGTCAATTCAGCGCAGCCCAACCGCTGGGACAGGGCCGCGAACGGCGCCCCTGCATCGATGGGTTGAAGTTGTTTGCTATCGCCCACCAGGACAACCTTGCCTCCATGCTTGTGCACAACCTCGAGAAGGCGCGTCATTTGCTTGGTCCCGATCATGCCTGCTTCGTCGACCACAAGCACCGTGTTGCGGTCGATTTTCAAAGGCTCAAGCGTAAACGTTGGCTTGTCTCGCAAGGCACGCCAAAGCTGCTTGGCGTGGTGCTCAAGTTGGTAAGACGCTGTCGGGTTCATTCGGCGGAAGAGCGTCTCCAGGGTGCAACTCTTTATGCCCGCGCCCGATTGAAGCTCCCTGGCGGCCTTGCCCGCCAGCGCCGTTCCTAAGACCTGGTACTTCTCCGCCTCCCACCGCTCGCGACACGTCTTGAGCGTTGTGGTCTTGCCCGTGCCCGCCATTCCCGCGAGCAGGGCAATACTCTTGGTCTTTTCGGTGAGGTGCGAGACCGCATTGATCTGTTCTTGTTTCAGTCCGTGCTTGTCGTAAGCCAACCGAACACGCGACACGGGGTTGTTCCGTTCTGCCAGGCTGTCAGCCAACTCAAACAGGCGACGCTCCTGTTTAAGGATCTCACCCGTGGTGTAGCGCTGCTCGCCGTCGCGTTCACCAAGACGGACGATCCGCTCAGAGTTACTGAGGTCGTGCTTGAGCCAGCCCTGCACAAAAGCTGCATCGAGGCCGCGTCCTTGAGCGGCCTCCAGCATGCGCCGGAACAATTCCTTTTCGCCAAAATGGGATTGTTCCCTCGTGACAACGCTCAATGCTTCTGCGAGCACCTCTGCATATACCTTGGCGCGATCCACTTCGGGACGCGGCGACGCCAACGCTCGCCAGTCCGCTCCCCGGAATTCGTGCGGACACCCTTGACCCTGCCAACGTTCAAAGAGTTCCGACCGCGCTGGCACTATGGTTTTAACCTCGCGCGTGGCCAACGTCGCGAAGGCCGCGGCCGAAGCGGTTTCCACGCCGAACTCGCCGAGTTTCTTGGTGATCTGCTGGCGGCGCTGCGAGAAATATTCGCACAAGTGGTGGGGCACGCCCGCCAATTCAAACCATGTCCGTTTGCGTGCACACTCCAGGCCCAGGTCATTTCGCAGACGGTGTGCCAGCTGGGCGCGATACACAGCCCCGGCGGTCATCTTGTGTTGATAGAACGATCGGCTGACGAGGGTACCCGCGCTTCCATCGGGGCGAATCCCGACATTCATAACCAGGCAGTGGGTATGAAGCTGCGGGTCGGCAGCCCGACTGGTTCCGTGCTCGAAAAGAGCCGTGCACAACCCGACTCGGTCCGCCGTTTGGCCACCCTTGCCGCGGCGGGAGAAGGAGGCTTCGTTTTCCAAGTAGTCGAGCGCTGTCTTCACCGCGTCAAGGTGCGCTTTCTGAATCGCAAGTCGAGTCTTACTGTCTGCTTGACTCCAAAGCACACTCACCGATTTGGGAGCGCTGAAGGTGAGGTC
>CAYOHG010000623.1:0-2132 GCA_964403685.1 uncultured Planctomycetales bacterium | reverse complement strand
GCCTGGCCAACAGCGTCGGAATATCGATCTTCACGGGGCACGCCTCGTAGCACGCCCCGCACAGGCTGCTGGCCCGGGCCAACTCCGCGTGCTCGTGCATGCCCGCGTACAGCGGCGTCAGCAGGCTGCCGATCGGTCCGCCGTACACGCCGCCGTAGGCATGTCCGCCGATGTTGCGGTAGACCGGGCAGGCGTTCAGGCAGGCGCCGCAGCGGATGCAGCGCAGCACGGACTCGAATTCGCCGCCCAGCAACCCGCTGCGCCCGTTGTCGAGCAGCACGATGTGCAGTGCGCTCGGCCCGTCCGGATCCTCCGCTCTTCGCGGCCCGCTGATCAGGTTGGTGTACACGGTCAGCGGCTGGCCCGTGCTGCTGCGCGCCAGCAGCTTGAGGAACACGGCCAGGTCCGCCAGCCGCGGAATGAGCTTCTCGATCCCCATCAGCGCAATGTGCGCGCCCGGGCGCGTGGTCGACATGCGCCCGTTGCCCTCGTTCGTGCAGATGCAGATCGAGCCGGTCTCGGCGATGCCGAAATTGACGCCGCTGATGCCCAGGTCGCAGCGGCGGAAGATGTCGCGCAGGTGGGCCCGCGCGATCACGGTCAATTGGCCCGGGTCTTCGGTGTACGCGCAGCCCAGCTCGCGCTGCAGCGCCGCCGCCACCTGCTTGCGGTCCTTGTGGATGATCGGCGTGACGATGTGGCTGGGCCGATCGTGGTCGAGCTGCACGATGAACTCGCCCAGATCGGTCTCGACCGTCCTGACGCCGGCGGCTTCGAGCGACTCGTTGAGGTGAATTTCCTCGGTGGTCATGCTCTTGACCTTCACCGCGAGTTTCGCGCCGCGCTGGCGGGCGATCTCGCCGATGATGCGCCGGGCCGCCGCCGCGTCGGATGCGAAATGGACGTGCGTTCCGCGCCGCCGGGCGTTGGTGATGAACTGTTCGAGATAGCCGCCGAGGTTTTCGAGCGTGTGCTGCTTGATGCTGCGGGCCAGTTCGCGGATGCCTTCCGGGTTGCGCATCGCGTCGAAGGAGGCCTGCCGCTGCTCGACCTTGCGCAGCGTGGCCAGGTGAACCGCGGAGATCACGCGCTGGTCGGCCATTCCCGCCGCAACGCGCGTCCGGAAATCGCCGGCGATCGGGCTGGCAGCCGGGCTGCTCATGGCAGAGGCTCCATCAGCCCGAGCGATTCGGCCAGCAGCTCCGCCAGGTGCTTGAAGCGCAGGGGCAATCCCGCCCGCCGGGCCCCGCCAGCCAGTTGCAGCGTGCAGCCGCCCTCGCTGCACACCACCAGCCGGGCGCCGGTCGCGCTGAGTTCTTCCAGCCGGTCGCGCAGCATCGCGCCGCTGATCTCGGCGCAATCCACCGAGAACACGCCTCCGAACCCGCAGCACAGGTCGGCGTGAGCCGGAGCGCGCATCCGCGGCGCGCCGCCGGCGGCACACGGCGAATCGGCGGCGCCGCGCACCAGCCAGTTCTGCAAGTCGTCGGCGCTGTAGATGCCGCGGGCGTGACACGGCCAATGAAACGTCATCGGCTCATCGCCGCGCAACAGCTCCGCGACGTTCAGCTTCAGCATGCGCGTCAGGAACTCGCCGAACTCGTACGTGCGGGCGGCCACCCGGCGGGCCGCGTCGGCGTGCCGCGGATCGTCCGCCAGCAGCTCGTTCAGATGATGCCGCACCATCCCCGCGCACGACGCGGACGGCGTCACGATGCACTCGTACCCGTCGAAGACCTGCACGAACCGCCGGGCAAGCTGGGTCGCCTGGGGGTGAAAGCCGGCGGTGTAGCCGGGCTGTCCGCAGCAGGTCTGGGCCTCGGGGAACTCGACCGAGCAGCCGAAGTGCCGCAGGACGCGCACCACGGCCTCGCCGACGCGCGGGAAGAACGAGTCCGTCAGGCAGGTAACAAAAAGGGCGACGTTCAAGCGAACTCCGCGCAGCCCGACCGGGCGATATTCAGGCGACCACCACGCAAGCGCCGGCGTTCGCGCCCGGCTAGGGTGATGCTACCGCCGACGCTGCGGCCCGTCGCCCCGCCGTCGATCCGAACCCCCGCGCCAGCGATGGGCAAACACCACAGCCGGGGGCGGCTGTGCTCCATTCACTTCAGACCACAGCCGGGGGCGGC
>CAYOHG010000622.1:0-2141 GCA_964403685.1 uncultured Planctomycetales bacterium | reverse complement strand
CGGCGGCCCTGGCGCATCGCCTGGTGGGCGCCGCCGCTGATGGTCGTGGAAAGCGCACTGCTGGCCGCCCCGCTGGCGGTGCTCAGCCGCGTGCTGGGCGGCGCGCCGCTCCGCGTTGGGGCGACCCTCGGACTTCCGCCGGAGTGGGTCGGCGCGCTGGGGGCGGCCCTGTACGAAGAGTTCATCTTCCGACTCGTGCTGATCGCGCTGGTCGGTTGGCTGCTGGTTCGCGGACTGAGTCTACCCCGGACGCAGGCGCTGCCGCTGGCCTGGGTCGTCGCGGCCACGATCTTCGCAGCCGCCCACCTTCAACCGCTCGGAGCGGAGGCGTTCTCCGCGGCGGCGTTCGCTGTCCGCTTGATCGGCGGCGTATACCTGGGCGCGGTGCTGCACTATCGCGGGCTGGGCGTCGCGACCGGAGCCCACGCGATCGCCAACGTCGTCCTTGTGGGATTCGTCACCGACTGACGCCGTCGCGTTGTCGGCGGCGCGGCGCGCGAGTACGCTATCGGCGTGGGCATCGCCCGGCCCGGATGGCGCCGATCACCGGGCACGGCCGGCACCCACGCAGGCGGCGCAGCGCGCCGCTCGGCGACTCCAGACCATCCACCCGCGCGCGGGAGAGCCATCGCATGGCGGCTGCACGTGACTATGTAACCGTTGTCTCCGGACTGCCACGCTCCGGCACGTCGATGATGATGAAGATGCTCGACGTGGGCGGCATTGCGCCGCTGATCGACAACATCCGCACGGCGGACGAAGACAACCCCGGCGGCTACTACGAATTCGAGCCGGTCAAGAAGACGCGCGAGGACTCAAGCTGGGTGGCCCAGGCGGTAGGCCGGGTCGTCAAGCTCGTGCACTTGATCATTCTCGACCTGCCCACGACGTACCAGTACCGCGTGATCTTCATGCGCCGCCACCTGGACGAAGTGGTCAAGAGCCAGAACGTCATGCTGGAGCGCAAGGGCAAGAACACGGCCGATCTTCCGCCCGAACGGCTCAAGTCCATCTATCTCGCGCAGATTCAGAAGGTCCAGCAATACATGCAGGACCACGCCGCGTGTATCCGCTTCATCGAGGTGGAATACAACGCGGTGATGAAGAACCCCCAGCCGGAAGCCGAGCGCCTGAGCGCGTTTCTGGATGGGCTGGATGTGGAGAGAATGACTGGCGTCGTCAGTCCGGAACTCTACCGCAACCGCGCCAAATCCTGAGGCGACGCGGACACGCCGCTGACCACCTGGCCCATCGCGGCCGTGGAAAGCCCCTCGGCCGCGGTGGCTCGGCCGTCAGCCGGTCGTTACGCGGTTGCGCCCGTTGGACTTGCTCTGGTACAGCAGCCCATCGGCGCGCGTGAAAAGCGTGTGTGCGTCGTCGTCCGCGGCCACCAGCGTCGCTCCGACCGAAATCGTCACGCGGAGTGTCTTGTCGTTGTGGTCGAGCCACGAGTGCTCGACCATCATGCGGAGCCGCTCGGCGATGTCGGCGATCTTGTCGACGCTGTTATGGCCGGTCAGCAGGGCGAACTCCTCGCCGCCCCAGCGCGCCACCACGTCGTAGGACCGGCAGCCGTGCTTAAGCGAGCGCGCCACGACCTTCAGGACTTCGTCACCCGCATCGTGGCCGTGTTCGTCGTTGAAGCGCTTGAAGTGGTCAACGTCACAAAGCACCAGCCCGAAGCGCAACCCGGCGCGGCGCAGCTCGGTCAGGCGGTTCTCCAGCTCGTTTTCGAAGAAACGCCGGTTCGGGATGCCCGTCAGCGCGTCCATGAACGCGGCCGCCTCCAGCGTTTGAATGCGGTCGATCGCCGCGACCGACTCGCTGATGTCACTGAAGGTCTCGAACGCCCCGATGATAGCCCCCTCGGTGTCGCGGATCGCCATGCCGAACACGTGCACCGGGACCCGGTGGCCATCCTTGTGATGCATGACCACGTTGTCCGAGCGCGATTTCCCGTCGACCATCACGGCGGCCAGCGGGCAACCAGACGTGCACAGGCAATTGCCGTGCGCGTCGACGTGCCGAAGCAGCTTGTCGGCGCAGCAGCGACCCAGCGCCTCCCGGGCCAGGAAGCCGGTGATCTTCTCAGCCCCTTTCGACCAGTAGCGAATGCGGCGGTTGCGGTCGAGGATGTAAAC
>CAYOHG010000621.1:0-2146 GCA_964403685.1 uncultured Planctomycetales bacterium | reverse complement strand
TGTTGATGCCGGGGGGAAGCGTGATTTGGTGGGCCTCGAGCCGGTACTGCTCCAGCGTGACCTCACCCGGCGTTTCACGGTCCAGGTCGTCATACGTCCCGTACGAAAACGCCGCTCGGAAACGCGTGTTGTTGATGAACTGCACGAACACGTCGCCGTTGACTTCCTCGGTCGTGTAGCGGACCAGGTCGCCGCCGCAGCCCGCGCTGGCCAGCAGTCCGGCGAGAATCGCCAGCGACATGATCTTTGCACACCGTCGCATAGTCGGTCCTTCTTCGAACTCGAGTCACGCCCGTCGGCCGGGCGGCATCCTCATTCTATCGACACCCCAGCCGCCCGACAGCGGCACGTTCAGCGCGTCCGTTGGGCGCAGCGCTCCAGCAGCAGGCGCAATTCCTGCACAACGTGCCGCGCAATGCGGCCCTCCTGACCAGCCAGCAGGGCGCGCTGCTCCTCAACGAAGCGGCGGGCCTCCTCCCGACGCTCTAACGCCAGCAGGGCCGAAACGACATCGTCGTAGCACGCAATCCCCACCTGCGGCGATTTGGCCAGCGCCTCCCGCCAGCAGCTCAGTGCAGCCGAAAGGTCCGGCGGCGCGGTGTTGGCCCAAACATGCCCGCGGCCGGCCAGCGAGAACGCGTCGTGGTCGCGCTGTTCCGTCCCCGCCCGCAAGCGCTGGCCGACCTGCTCCAGTACGCCACTGCCGCGGCGGAAGTACAGCGCGTGCCGCGGCGACAGGCCCACCGTGACCCACTCGCCGGAATCCCGGAAAATCGCCCGCAGCACCTCGCCGCTCCCGCTGCGCCAGATCAGCACCGCATCCGCCCGCGGCGCGGCGCCGTCCACCAGCGGAAGCCCGGCCCCGTCGGCGACCGCCAGCCGCTGGCGCGGTGTGGCGTTGTTATCGACGAACAGGATCTGGAACCCGCGGTAGTGCACTTCGTCATACACCTGCTGCGCGCGGCCGTCGATGAACACGCGCCCGCCGGGCACGAAGAACATAACCGCTCCGGCGTGCGTCCAGCCGCACAACAGGTTCGGCTTCAGTTCGTTGTTGGCCAGGTAGCGGATGGCCTCGTCGGGCACCGTGTCGTAGCGCGTGACGCGCTTGAGCAGGTCGTAGTTGTCGAGGCCCACAAACGGCCGCACGAGGTCTTTTTGCACCTTATCCCCCGTGGCCGTCGCCTGGAGGATCGTCGCCGGCAGCGCCGCCAGCGACACGACGGCCGCGCCGATGGTGCGGACCAGCGGCGTCACGTTCTCCGCCAGCCGCAGCAGCCACACCAACGCCAGCGGCGCCGCGTAGATATAGCACATCGGTGCGAACCGCCGGGCGAACAGCGCCAGCCCCAGCCCGATCGCCACCGCCGTCAGATCGAATGCGTTGATGTGCAGCGGCCCGCAACCGACGTGGTTGAACCGCGGCGCCTCGGCCGCGACCTGCGAGACGCTGCCCTGTTTGGCGCCGCTGATGCGCCGCCGCAACCGCGCCTCTTCGGCATACACCCGTTGCAGCAGCCCCGCCAGAGTGGCCAGCGCCAGCCCCCCGCCGGCCACCCCGAGCACCCACCAGAACCGTCCCATCGGCGGGTACTTGTCGTTGATCGCGATCGTCGGCGGCGTCCACTCCGAAACCTGCCGCCAGACGTCGCTGGCCGCTACCTTTTCGACGTGAATCAGATTGGCCAGCCCGAACGGGCTGAGCAGCACCGACGCCGCGACCGCCAGCACGAGCGCCGCGATCAGGCCGAAACCCTGGCGGTCCGAAAGCGTATTTCGAGGCTGCGCATAGCGCACATACAGCCAGTAGCCCAGGTACGCGGCCCACCCACCGAGCAACGCGCCCAGCCACAACAGGCCCGGACCCATCGAATCCGCGTCGCGCGGGAAACGCGTCGCCAGCAATCCCGCGATCAGCAGCCCCGGCAACACGCCCGTCAGCAGCCACGCCCGCCGATGCGCGCGGAGCCGAACGACGTACCAGTGACCCACATACAGCCCCAGCAGCCCGAGCCCGAAGATGAAACTACCGTGGGCGTTTGCCCAGAGGATCAGCAGCGGCAGCATCAGCGCAACCGGCCACCAGCGGCGCTGCTGGTCCTGGCTCTGCAAAGCGCAGAATAGAAACCACTGCGCGGCAATACAG
>CAYOHG010000620.1:0-2146 GCA_964403685.1 uncultured Planctomycetales bacterium | reverse complement strand
TGTCCGCGCAGGTCAACGACGCTAATCCCGGCCCCTCTCTCTACGAGGATCTCGGCGTTCCCGTCGCCGTCGAGATCATCGATCCCATAGACACTCCAAAACGTGGGCACGTCATCGCCGGCGACCCACCGCGCATGCGCAGCCTCAAACAGTCCAGCGGACGCGGTCCGACAGGATCCCGTCGGCGGGACGCACGTTGCGAGCCCACGCGACCACAGTATAGTAACAGGCTCCTGGGTTGGGCGGACGCGGCGCGGCATTCCCGTCCGGCGGTTTCCGGCAACTGGCGTCTCTCTCTTCGCGGGTGCTCCGTGATGCACAATCGGTGTTGCGCAGGGCGGCTGGAGCTGGGGTCGTGGATGCTGGTCCTGCTGGCCAGTTGCGCGCTGGCCGCACCGCGCCACGCGGTTGCCCAGGAGCCAGCGCGCGACGGCACACCGATTCTCCGCGTCGAGATTCGTGGTCTGGAGACGATCAGCGAGGGCTTCGTCCGGCGGATCATTCGTACGCGGGCGGGCCAGCCTTATCTCGAGCAGCAGGTCGCCGAGGACGTGCGCGAGTTGCTGCGCGCGCGCAAGTTCCTGGCGGTCTTCGCCTCGCCGCCCGCGATCGAGGACGGCCAGGTCGTGATCGTCTTCAACGTGCAGGAGAAGCCGGTCATCCGCACCGTCGAGCTGGAAGGCAACAAGAACTTCAGCAACGACGACCTGTTCAAGGAGCTGGGCTTCGCCGCCGGCAGCGTGCTGGACCGCTTTCAGATCGACCAAGGCCGCGATGCGCTGCTGCGCAAGTATCGCGAAGCGGGCTATTACTACGTGCAGGTCGATCTGGACGAAACCGCCTTGTCGAGCGAGGCCCGCGTCGTCTACAAAATCATCGAAGGGCCGCGCGTGCGCGTGCGGCGGATCGAGTTCGAGGGGGCCCGCGCGTTTCCACGCCTGCAATTGCGGCTGAAGGTGCGCACGCCGACCTCTCTTTGGATCTTCCGCACCGGCGCGTTCGACGAGGAGCAGGCCGAGCGCGACGCGGCCGAGCTGCAATCGTTCTACCGCGGCGAGGGTTTTCTCGACGCGCGGGTCGGCTACCGGCTGGATTTCACCGACGTCGAGCGCACCGACCTGACCCTCGTGTTCGTGATCGAGGAGGGCCCGCGCTACGTCATCAAGGACATCCCGGTCAGCGGTAACGCGATCTTCGACACGCCGCAGATCCTCGCGACGATCTCGCTCAAGCCGGGCGAGTTCATGCGAGAGGAAGCGCTCAAGCAGGACGTCAAGAAGCTGGAAGACCTCTACGGCGAGATCGGATTCGTCGACACGCGCGTCCTGACCAACTACGCCTTCCTGGAGGACGAGCCGGGCGTGGTGGTGCTTGAGCTGGAGTTCGTCGAGGGTCCGCGCTCGCGCTTCGGGCGCATCACCGTGCGCGGCAACACGCACACCAAGGACGAGGTCGTCCGCCGCGAGCTGCGCTTCTATCCCGACGAGGATTACAACACCGTCAAGGCCCGCGCGGCCGAGCGTCGCGTCTTCGAGACCGGTTTGTTCAAGCGCGCCACGGTCACGCCGCTGGAGGACGTGGACGGCTATCGTGAAGCCCTGGTCGAGGTCGAGGAAGGCGAAAACATCTTCTTCAACGTCGGCGTGGGCATCAGTACGGACAACGGTGTGGTCGGCACATTGACGATCGAGAATCGCAACTTCGACCTGTTCGACTGGCCGCGCACCTGGAGCGAATTCTTCCGCGGGCAGGCTTTTCGCGGCGACGGTCAGCGGCTGCGTTTCGTGCTCGAGCCCGGGACCGAGGTGACCCGCTTCCGGATCGACTTCACCGAGCCGTATCTGTTTGACCGCCCGTTGCGCTACGACCAGTCGCTCTACTTTTTCTTGCGGCAGCGCGAATCCTATGACGAGGAGCGGCTGGGCTTCGTGCCGAGCCTTGGCAAGCGCTTCGAAACCGGCCCGCTGGCCAACTGGGCGGTCGAAGGCGCCCTGCGCGTGGAAGGCGTTAAAATCGATGATGTCAATGCCCTGGCCGCCAACGACATTCGCGACGTGCGCGGCGACAGTTTCCTGACCAGCGTGAAGGCCACCATCGCGCGCGACACGACCGACAGCCGCATGATCCCGACGGAAGGCTACCGCGT
>CAYOHG010000619.1:0-2152 GCA_964403685.1 uncultured Planctomycetales bacterium | reverse complement strand
GTGCTCACCCCGCCGCGTTACGGGCACTGCGCCGCGATCGGCGCCCGGCAATCCACCGGCGAAGTCAGCTCGATGGTCTGCGCCCCGCTCTGCCCGCCGAGCCGCAACACCGCCAGCCGGCGATTCACCGTCACGCTGTGGGCCGTGCCGTTGACGGTCACCTCGACCGCCTGGCCGTCGTGCGCCGCGCTGGTCAGCACGACCACGACGATCAGCGTGCCGTTCGGCGTGCAGCCCGACACCATGTTGGCGATGTCGGCGCACTCGATCGGCTCCGGCAGATTGGTGGTCATGTTGTGCAAGTCGAAGCCGGCGGTGATCTCGGCCATGTGCGGAGTGCCGTTGCTGAGGTCCGCGTCGTCGTCATCCAGCGTCAGGTAGTCGATGTAGATGTCCGGCGCGACGTCGCTTCCGGTGTGCAGCAGGACGGAATTGACCGCCAGGCTCTGGATGATGTCGAGGTAGTCGGCCGGCTCGGTTACCTGAAGCTCCAGCATGGTCTCGTAGACGCAGCCCGAAAGAAGCTGTCCGCAGTAGTGGATCTCGCCGAAGCAGGGATACGTCAGATTGTTGTCGGCCGAACGAATGCCCGAATCGCACTCGTTGAGGTAGAAGCCGCGACCGGTGATGGGGTCCTCGGTGATAATCACCCCCATTACGTCGCCGAGCCCTTCGCCGTACGCGCCCTGTCCGCTGCCGCCGCGGTCGACGACGTGATGCCCGTACTCATGGTGCACGACGACCGAATAGGCGGTGTTCCCGCAGCCGCCGGCCTGGCGATAAAAGTTGATCGAGCCGCCGTCGTAGTAGGCGTTGCAGCTCGCGTTGATGTTTACATTCACCGGAAAGTCGGTTTGCGTTGCGATGGTCGGATAGCTCGGGTTCGCGCGCAGCACCATGTCGCGGGCGACGTTGGCTTCCACGTATCCGTTAACTTCAGCCCGGCGGAATTCGTTGTCGTTCGCATCGTTGAACATGAAGTCGGCCGGGCCCGGCGGCGAAACATCCTGCGTGAGCGTCGTTTCCGCCCCGGCTTCGTTGTTTACACGGAACCACTCGCCACGCACTTGGGCCGTCACCGTCACGGGGTCGCCGGTCACGCCCGTGATGACGTAGTCCCCGTTCTCGTCGGCAAACGCCGCATTGGTGCCGACCGCCACGCGAGCGTACTTCATCGCGACCGGCTCCTCAGGCCCGCAGAAGTCCGCCCCGCTGCCCTGCGTCGCCCGGCCGGAGACGTTGCCGGCCACGTCGGCGTGCAGGATCAGGCTCTCGCTGTGCAGGATTGCGCCGCTGGCCGCGTCAGCGACAAAGCGCAGCTTCTGGTATTCGCCGGTCGCCGGCAGCCCATTGTCGCCGACGAACACGGTTGCCAGTGTCGCGGGGGCCGCGACGTCGAGATCGCCGGCCCAGACGACGACTTCCGGCTCGCTGAATTGCACTAGCGCCGGGTACGCCTCCATCACAGTCTGCACGCCGAGGTCGGTGTCGATCGTTCCCGCCCGGGAAGTATCCAAGTCGCCGACCGGACGCAGTGTCGAGCCGGCCCAGACCAGCGGGTAGCCGGGTTCGTTGCGCACCAGCGCGCGCAGCTCGCCTCCCAGCACG
The DNA here is from genome assembly GCA_964403685.1 of uncultured Planctomycetales bacterium. GTDB lineage: Bacteria > Planctomycetota > Phycisphaerae > UBA1845 > Fen-1342 > CAYOHG01. The sequence continues at coordinate 544 of CAYOHG010000619.1, read as the reverse complement.
GCCAGCCCATCGGCGACCTGCTCGTAGCGAACCAGGAAGAACCTGTATGTTTCACTGGCCGGTTCGTACGACACGGGTTGCACCGCCGCCCCGTTGTCCGCCGGCACACGCTGCAATTGCCCCGCTGTCAAACCGAATACGCCCGCGTATTCACTGATGAAGGCGTCGGCGCTGGCCTCGGCCGAGTCCCCGAAGCTGAAGGACATTCCGAAGACGCGGCCGATGCGGCCGTCGTCCCCGTAGTAGTAGTGCACGCCCGGATACTGCTGCTGGAGCGTGGACGAGAGCTGTCCGGCCGAAAGCTGGCCGCCGGCCAGCGCCGGCCCGGCCAGCGCCAGCGTGCAGCAAGCTACCCCGGCGATTCTCAGAATGGTCATGCGCGAATCCTCCTGGTGAATGATCGTGAGCACCCGCGACTGGCGATCGCAACGGATCGGCGCGAAAGGAGCCCGGGCGCGTCTGGCTCGTTCCCGCGCCCAGTATAGCGACTCGGCCGGACCGGCGCTGCAAAAGCGCGCGCCCCAGCGAATTCTCGCGCTTCATT
>CAYOHG010000618.1:0-2160 GCA_964403685.1 uncultured Planctomycetales bacterium | reverse complement strand
AGAGCTTTTCGACCGCAAGCACGGGCTGGCGCCGCTGGAGCGCGGCGTGCTGACTCTGGCGCGCTGTGCCGAGCTGCCGTGCGAGCGACTGGGCGGGTTTCTGGACGCGCTCGGCGCGCGCATCGTGGCCACCGCCGCGACCCCCTGGTATGCCGAGCTCGCGTCGCCGCTTCCGCTGGACGATTCCTACGGCAGCACCGAGGGCGTGCGCGACCGCCTGCTGGCCACCATGCGGGCCGTCGGGGCACAGCTCGCCACTCTGCGCGCCGGCGTGATCACCGAAGAAGCACTCAACCAGCGGCTCGTGCACACACACAACAAGGCCGCCGTGTTGATCGAGCAGATTCTCCGGCTGATCGGCTGGGTCGACGCGAACACGCCGGGCGCAATCGAGCAAATCCACTTCCGCATCGACCGGCTGGGCGGCCGCAGTCACTACACGCCGCTGCTGCTGTCGAGTTTTCCGGATCGGGCGCTGAAGGTGGAGTTGGAAACGGACGATGTCGCCCGCTACGTGCTGACGGGTGCCGCACGGAGCTGGACGCTCGAATTCGCGGTCAACTCCGAGCGCCGCCACCTGCCCGTGGCGCTGGCCAGCATGCTGGCCAAGTACCTGCGCGAAGCGCTGATGGAGCGATTCAACGCGTACTGGCGGCGCTGGCTGCCGGGCTTGCGTCCGACCGCCGGCTACTACACCGACGCGCAGCGCTTCCTGGCCGATATCCGCCCGGCCCTGCCGCAAGCGGGGCTGCGGCTGGGTGCTTTCGTCCGGGCGCGCTGATGCGCCCGTCCGCGCCTGGGCGCACCGCGGTTCGCTCGCGCGGCGCCGCGACCCGAACACCTCACACCGCAAGACGGAATTCTGTTGCACCCGCGGAGTGTTCGCTGGTATATGTCGAAATGGCCACGTGACCGGCCAGACCAGCAGCCGCGGAACCCGACCGCGCTTACCCCGCGGTGTCACGGCTGGACGGGGTGAAACTCCAGAGTGTTCCACACGGAAGGATGAGCCATGAAATCCGCATGGGTCGCCGGATGCGCCGCCGCCTTCTTCTCGTTGTCCGCGCCGGGTGCCGAGCGTTTCCTTCTGGCCGACCAGGCCGCCTATCGCTGCGAGTTTCGCGCCAGCACGTTCACGCCCGCGGCGCAATCCAACGCCGCCGTCAGCGTTGCGCCCGGCGGCGAAATCACGGTCGTCTGGGACAGCCGCCGGCAGCAGACCGGACGTTACGGCGTGTACGCGCAACGATTCACACCGGAAGGCGTGGCCCTTGGCGGTGAAACCGCGCTGAGCGTGTGGGGGCAGTCGCACCAGATGTTGCCCGCCCTTGGCGGCGACTCTCGCGGCCACACCTGGGTGGTCTGGCAATCGCACGGGCAGGACGGCGATCGCGGCGCCATCATCGCGCGGCGATTCGACCCGCAATTCGCTGGCGGGCGCGAGATTCTCGTCAACCAGAACACCGCCGGCGAGCAAACCACGCCGATCGTCGCGGTTCGCCCCGACGGTGCGGCCCTGTTCGACTGGTCAACGCAGGATGCCTGTGGCGACCCGCTGCTGGCCGCGCGGCTGTTCTCCCCCGACGGCATCCCGCTGGACGACGAATTCCCGATCGCACCGGCGGGCCAATCCGCACGCTACCCGGCGGCGACGTTCACCCCCGATGGCTCGTTCGCGATCGCGTACGCACGTTTCAGCGACGGCGATCCCGCCGGAATCTGCGTACAGCGCTTCACCGGCGACGGCGCCCGACTCGGCCAGCCGACGCTCGTCGCCGGCCCGCGGCCCGAGAGCCCGATCGAGCCGGTGATCGCGGCGGTGGCCGGTGGATTCATCGTGGCCTGGCTCGATGCGGAGAGCGATGGAGACGAGTACGGCGTCCTGGCCCGGCGACTGGATTCGGACGGGAAACCGCGCGGCGATTCGTTCGTCGTGAACACAACGACCGCCGGCGCGCAGAATGCCGCCGCTATTGCAGTTGCTTCCGATGGCCGCTTCGTGATCGCCTGGAACAGCGCGGATGGCGACGATGCCGGGGTGTTCGCGCAGTTGTTCGGCGTCGACGGCGCGCGGCTCGGCGGCGAAGTGCGCCTGACGAGCGCGAGTGTTGGCGCGCCGGAGCTGCGCGCCGCCGCGGCCCCGTCGCGGCTCGCCTTCGG
>CAYOHG010000617.1:0-2172 GCA_964403685.1 uncultured Planctomycetales bacterium | reverse complement strand
AATTGCCGCCCAGCGATCTCGGCGGCCGCTGGCCGGAAGTCGCCGCGCGACTCGGGGTCCACCGGAATGAGGATGCGCGGGTCGTCGGGCGACTCGCGCCAGCGGCCGTTGGGGTCGACGCGGCGCATCTCGAGCAGCAGTCCGTCGCCATCCAGATCGTTGGGTGGATCCTCATCGAACAGGCCGTCGCCGTCGTTGTCGAGCGGCTTCTGCCCGCTGCGAGATGAGTGCATCGTATTGGGCGCATCGAACCAATAGGCCCGGCCGTCGGGATTGACCATCGGCACGAAGTAGAACACCGCGCGGTTCATCAGCTCGGTCAGTTGAGGCACCTTGCCGTAGCTCTTGGTGAGATACCAGATGCTGTAGAGCACGGCTTCGGTGCCTTGGACCTCGTTTCCGTGAATATTGCCATCAATATACATGGCCGGCTTGGTGTCGGCCGGGCCGGTCGCGGCGACATTCAGCGTCAGGGCAATCATGTCGCGCCCCTGCACGCTCTTGCCGATGACCTCCAGCGTCAGCAGTTCCGGGTACGCCCCGGCCAGGTCGTTGCAGATGCGAATCACCTGGTCGTAGCTGTTGAGCTGGTTCCAGACGAGCGGGACCTTCGACGGCGCGTTGTAGCCGTCCTGCGCCCGCAGAGTAGCCGGCAGCAGCGCCACACTCCCCACAACGGCCAGACGTAACGCGGATCGCGGTGTCATGGGGTACCCTCCGCGGCGGGAGCATTGGCGGCGGCGCCAGGCGGCGTCACCTGAAGCGCAACGTCCAGACTGAGCGTTCCGAAAACCGGGTGCGTCGCGATGAATGGCGCACTGCCGCCCGCCGGGCCGCGGATCAGCCAGCGCTGCACGATGTTGCCGCCGCTGCCGGACAGCCATTCGACGCGCCGCACGCGCGGCCCAGCGACCACGCGGGCGGCGTCGATCGCCGGGCGCAGGATCAGCGGCGGGATTCCAACCCCCCGGCCCATCGCCAGATGCGTCGGCAGGTAGCCGTCGTTTAGTAGCCGCACCTCCACCTCCCACACATCCGCGCCGGCGGAGCGGACGTTCGCCACTTCCAGCCGCGGGGAAGGTAACAGGCCGGCCAGGTCGATCAGAAACTCGCGCTGCCGGTCGGCCAGCTCGTCGAGCTGATCGTCCGGCGGGTTGTGCCGAAAGCCCGGTGCGAATCCCCCAAGCTGCACGCGCCCGAGCGTTGGATGTTCAAAGTCGCTCCAGGGCAGAAAGATGGGGCAGCCGGCATCCGCCCGCTGCAACCACTTGCGATTCAGCTCGGAGGCCACGACGCGCACCAGCAGCGGATCATGCGGCTCGTCGTTGGCAGGCTTGCCGTCGGGCGGTTTCGTCGCCGGCGGCGGCTGCGGTGGGGCTCCGCTCGCTGCCGAGGCCGGCGTTTCCGCGGCCGGAGCGCTGGCCGGAGCCGGCTCGACCGGCGGCGCGGCGAGCGACCGGCGATCGATCGGCAGCCACGGGTCAATCGCGAGCGTGAGGATTCCGCGCTGGTTGTACAGCCACGAATAAAGAGCGGCGTCAGGCCGCGCGGACCCGCCGGCCGTGAAACCGGTGCGCTCGCGGTACTTCTCGCCGATGTGGCCATACGCCGTGAGATCGTCGGGATGCAGGTCGCGATACTCCTGCCCGGTCGGTCCGCGGTCCTTGCCCTGTGGGACGGCGACCAGCAGGTCATTCTCGCCGTATACCAGCGCTGCAATGATGTTGCGTCGCGCGATGACAAAATCGGCGAGGGCGCGCACGTCGGGTTCGCTCATCGGGTGCGGCCCGCCGGAGGAGAGGCCGGGCGCAAACAGGTGCGGCCAGTTTCGGCCGCCGTCGACACCGCCGGGCGGATCTTCGTTGACCGCTCCGTCGCCGTCGAGATCGGAGCCCTCCAGCAGCAGGCGGTATTGGCCGCGCTGTCCGACGGACGGATCGGCCCGCCGCAGCAGGCGCGGCTCCTCGGGATCGGGCATCCACTCGCCGGCGGGGTCGGGCACGCGCATGACGGCAATAATTCCGTCGCCATTGAGATCATCGGGTCCGTCTTCGTCGACGACGCCGTCGCGGTCGTCATCGACCGGACGGTCATTTCGCGGGTTGTCCAGCAGCGGGGGTTGCAGCCAGCGCTCGCAGGCGTCGGGGTTGGCCCGCGGCACAGCCAGAAGTG
>CAYOHG010000616.1:0-2176 GCA_964403685.1 uncultured Planctomycetales bacterium | reverse complement strand
CGACGTCGGCCGAGCCATGACGGGCGCGTTCGAGCGTTCCGGGCGCGAGGCGCGCCAGCACGGCCGGGTTCGTGCTGCGCAGGCCGATCGAGACCATGGCGCGCACCAGCCAGGGATTGTCGTAGTCGCGCGCGAAAGCGGTGATATGCGCAGCCGGGGACGAATAGGCCGGGAAGTTGTTCTCGACATAGCTGTTGCGCGACGCGCCAAGCGGCGACTTCATCAGGACCAGGAGCGCATCGGACGCCGAGGTGGCTGACGGCGCGGCTGGGCTCCAGTCCGGCTCGACCAAAGCGGCATCGCCGTCGGCGGGTTCCGAACGGCACACCAGCGTGTGCTCCAGCAGAAACGCCGGCCGCCGACCTTCGGTCGCTTCCCGCAGCTTCCCGCGGAGCGCCGGCGTCCAAGGGTCGGAACGGTCCGCTGCTGCGTCGCCGCGGACTCCGGCGTAAAGAACCAGCCGGCCGGCCGGCCGCAGGACGCGCTGCCCGACCGCCAGCCAGTCGGTCGCCGCTGCGCCTGCGCCCGCGCTCAGCACGATCAGCGCATCGAAACTTGCATCAGCCAGCGTGACCAGTTGCGGCGTTGCGTCGCGGATGACGTGCATGCGCGGCTCGTCGGTCGCGACGGAAGTACACGGCTCCGTGGTCAGCACGGCGGTAACACGCGCGACCGGCGCAGCCGCGGCCACGATCCGAGCGCCCGCGACGGACTCGCTGTCCTCGGCGATCACCGCCACCGCGTCGCCCTGTCGCAGGAAGCGCGCGGCGGATCGGTAGCGCGCCGCGCACTGAAAGGCGACGGGGCTGGCCTGCCGCAGAAAGTCGCCGGCGTCAGCCGGGTTTTCTGCGGGCAGTCGCTCGAACGCCAGCAGATGCGTGCCCGGCGCGAGACACTCGTCGCGGTACTGGTCGGCGACGGCAGCGCGCGGGTGGCGCCGAAACCCAAGTTCCAATACCTGCTCGAACCACCACTGCCGACTGCGCGCGACGACGTGCGGATCGTCGGGAGGCTGAGCCGAGCGGACGAGCACGACCAACGCGCCGCGTGCCACGCGAGCCGCCTCGCGCAGCGCCGCCGCAACGATCTGGTCCGGAAGATAGTCAAGCAGCGCGCACATCACGACGTTTTCAACGCTGTGACCTTCGTGTGGCAGAGCTTCGGCGCGGGCCGTTGCGAACCGCCGCGGTGCCCGCCGGGCGGCCAGCTCGACAGCGACCGGCGAACGGTCGACCCCGCGTGCATCGACGCCGCGCCGCAGCAGCGCCTGCACCAGCCGGCCGTCGCCGCAGCCGACGTCCAGCACGGTGCCGTCGCCGCAGCCCGAAAGCACCGCCTCGGCGAGCGCGTCGGGATCGCGTGTGTCGGCCGAGTGGGGCGGCGGCTGGCTCGACCAGATGGCGTCCCAGTCGGCGCCGGGATCATTCGACGACATGCGCGCTCATCCTCATGTCGCAAACTCCGCCGAAAAAGTACTCGCGTCGCGCGATCAGCACCTGGAAGAAGGCGGCCTCGTCGCGCCAGTGCAGCATGCGCTGGGCGTTGTAGTAGCGATCGTGCTCCTGCGAGACGGCGGCCTGCACCTCGTACAGGTTCAGGCCGAGATTGCAGACGGCGTCGAATTCAACGCAAAGCCGGTCGCCCCCGCGGAAGTGTCGGTCCCAGAAGACCTCGCCCCGGGCCTGTCCGGCCCAGATGGCCATGTCCTGGTTCAACGTGCCCCAGGAGTAAATCTTGAGGCCTTCCTTGTTGCGCAGCCGCAGTCCGACGTTGAGGTGATCCAGCGCCCGGTGCACCGCGACGTGCACGCGAATCCTCATGCGTTGCAGCGGGTAGAAAACGGTTGCGGGCTCCCCGGCCTCGTCGAGCACTTCGACGCGCTCGATCTCGGCCTCGCGATCGCCGAAGGACCGCCGCTGCTCCCGCTCATCGAGCGGCGCGCCGCCCGGCGCTAACGGCTCCTGCGCCCCGTCGAGCGGGGCCGCCGAGGCAGCGCCGTCGGCCGTCGCCGCTGCCGTCGGCGCGACGACTGGTTCCTCCGAGTTGGCGGCGGCGCCGACCTGTACCGGGCGCTCGGCCGCGGCGGCATGCGAAAGGTGGAATTCGAAGTAGCGGCGCTCCTCCTCGTGCAGCAGCCGGCGGTATTCGAGCAGAACCTCAGCGGGGTCGCCGGCGC
>CAYOHG010000615.1:0-2197 GCA_964403685.1 uncultured Planctomycetales bacterium | reverse complement strand
ACCTGACCCTATTCGGGCTCGTGCTGGCGATCGGTATCGTGGTAGACGACGCCATCGTCGTGTTGGAGAATATCGAGCGGCACATCGAGATGGGCAAGCCCGTCCGCGAGGCCACGATCGACGCGATGAAGGAGATCAGCGGGCCAATCCTGGCCATCACACTCGTGCTCAGCTCGGTTCTGCTGCCCAGCGCGTTTCTCAGCGGGTTGGTTGGGCAGTTCTTCCGGCAGTTCGCCGTCACCATCTCGGTGTCGATGATCCTCTCGGCGACCAACGCAATGACCATGACCCCGGCGCTGGCCGTGTTGTTCTTTCGCAACCGCAAGCCGGGCCACCATGAGGGTAGGACCGGCGTCTCGCCGGTCAGTGGCAAAGAGGCGCTACCGTGGTGGAGCTTCGCCCTGTTCGGCGGGTTGACGTCCGTTTGGCTACTGACACCGATCCTTGGTCCTTCGCTGGGTCTGGCGACCGGCGAGCACGGCGGCGAGACGACGCCCGGCGGCTTGGGTGCAAGTCTGCGCTCCTTGGGAGCGCACGTGCTCCTCTTTTCCCCCGGCGCTGTCGTTGGCGGCGCGCTGGGCCGGTTCCTGCTGATCCGTCCGGTGAACTGGGTGCTGGGTCGTTTGTTCCGCGGGTTCAACTGGCTGTTCGATCGGGCGACGCAGGCCTATGGCACGACCGTGGGCTGGTCCCTCCGACTCAGCGCCGTCGTGCTCCTGCTCTACGTCGGCATGGTCGGCCTTACCGGCTTCGGTTTCAGCCGCATCCCTGCCGGCTTCATCCCGATACAGGACAAGGGTTACCTGGTGACCAACATCGTGCTGCCCGACGCGGCCTCTCTGGAGCGCACGCTCGCAGTGACCGACGCGGTCGAACGGATCGCGCTGGAGACGCCGGGCGTCGCGCACACGCTGGCACTTCCGGGGATGTCGTACGTCCTGAACGCCAACAGCTCCAACTACAGCAACGTGTTCGTCATTCTCAAGCCGTTCGACGAACGGCTCGACCACGCGCTCGGCGCCGAGGCCATCGCAGCCCGGATCCGCGAGCGCCTGGCACACGAGGTGCCGGAGTCCCAGGTGCTGGTCTTCGGGGCGCCGCCCATCTCGGGCCTGGCGAAGTCCGCCGGCTTTAAGCTGATGGTGGAAGGCGTCGGCGACGTGGACTTCGACGCGCTACAGACGCGCGCCGACGATCTGGTCGCCGAGGGCAACCAGCAGCCTGGTCTGGTCGGGCTGTTCAACAGCTTCCGCGCCCGCACGCCCCAGCTCTACGTGGACATCGACCGCGAGAAGGTCAAGTCGATGGGCGTGCCGCTCACCGACGTGTTCGACGCGCTCCAGGCGTACCTGGGCAGCTACTACGTGAACGACTTCAACCGCTTCGGCCGAACCTGGCAGGTCAACGTGCAGGCTGACGCCCCGTTCCGCACCGACGCCGAAACTCTGCGGCAGTTCAAGGTCCGCAATGCCCTGGGCGAGATGGTGCCGCTGGGCGCGCTAGCCGAAGTGCGCGATTCCACCGGACCGGTTCAGGTCACGCGCTACAACATGTTCCCAGCCGCTGCGGTCACAGGAACGCCGCTCCCCGGAACCAGCATGGGCGACGCGCTGGCGACGATGGAGCAGCTTGCGGGCGACCTGCCGCGCAACATGGCAACCGAGTGGACCGAAGTGAGCTATCTCCAGAAGGAGGCCAGCCAGCTCGAGCAGTTCCGCGACCTGCTGAAGAATCCTTTCAGTGCGTTCGCACTCGGCGTGGTGCTCGTCTTCTTCGTGCTGGCCGGCCTGTACGAGAGCTGGTCGCTGCCTTGGGCGGTGATCCTCGTCGTACCCATGTGCCTGCTCAGCGCGCTGGCAGGCCTGTTCCTCGCTGGCATGGACGTCAACATCTTCGTGCAGGTCGGTTTCGTCGTGCTCGTCGGCCTGGCGGCCAAGAACGCGATCCTGATCGTCGAATTCGCCCGCGACCGCCAGGTCCAGGGCGCCAGCCGCTTCGACGCTTCCGTCGAGGCCGCTCGCGTGCGGCTGCGCCCGATCCTGATGACCAGCTTCGCGTTCATCCTCGGCGTGTTTCCCCTGGTGATCGCGCAGGGCGCCGGCGCCGAGATGCGGCAGACGCTGGGCACGGCCGTGTTCGCTGGCATGATCGGCGTCACCCTGTTCGGCATCTACCTCACGCCGGTCTTCTACTACGT
>CAYOHG010000614.1:0-2199 GCA_964403685.1 uncultured Planctomycetales bacterium | reverse complement strand
AAAACACCCGGGGCCGGACACTCGCGCGCCCGGCCCCGCTACAACGATGAGACGAACGATTCCCAGGCGAACTCAGTCGCCTCTAGCCGAGCAGCGACAGGACGCGCGCGCTCTGCTGGTTGGCCACGCCCAGCAGGGCCGTGGACATTTCGAGCAGCACATTCTGGCGGTTCAGCTCGGCGGTCTCCACCGCATAGTCGACGTCGCGGATGGTGCTCAGGGCCGCCGTCAGGCTCTCCTTGGCACTGTTCTGCTGGTTGAGCGCCGTGCCGACCTGGAATTTCAGGAAACCGCCCAGTCGGCCCTGTGCCTTGGCGACCTGACCAGCGGCCGCCCGAGCAATGGCCGCGGCCTGCGACGGGTCGTTCAGCAGACTGTTGGTCGATCCGCCCTTCAGCGAAGACAGGTAGCCGGTCAGCGACGAGCCAAGCTGCTGCGTAAACAGCCCATCGATACCGATGGTCTCGCGCGTGGACGAATCCGTTCCAAGCTGGAACGTCGCGCCGCCGCCGGAGATCGTGAAGCTCTCGCTACCGGTCACCGTGCCGTCGTTGTAGTCCTCCGTCAGGCTGAACGACGCACTCACGCCGTTGGCGCTGTAGCTGACATCCAGGCCATCGACGGCGGCGGACTGGCCGTTGACGGTGACGGTCGCATCGCGGCCGTAGTCGTTGCCCGAGAGCATGTTGGTCGAGTCGCCCGACAGCACGCTGACGCGCACGAACGCGCTCGAACCATAGTCCGAACTGAGCAGGCGCAACGTCGCCCCGGACGCCGACGCGGCCACGCCCGTCTGGGCGGTCGCGGCGTTGATCTTGGCGGCGATGGACGAGAGGTTCTCCCCGGCGCTGATGTCGATCACGACCGAACCCTCGGCACCCTGCACCGAGATGGAGGTATCACTCGTGGCCGAGGTCGTGGCCAGCGAGAAATTCGCCACACTGGCGGCCGCCGACACATCGACGGTCAGTGAGACGCTGCTGTCCGGATCGGTGCTGTACACCTTGACGTCCGAGAGCTTGGTCGCATCGATGCCGGAGGTCAGGATCGACAGCGAGCCGTCCAGGAGCTTCTGCCCGTTGAACTCGGTGGTGCCAATGATGCGGTCGATGGCGGCGATGGCCTGATCGATCTGGGCCTGGTTGGCGGCCAGCTCGTCGGGCGTGATGCCGCTGCTGTTGGCCGATTCCACCGCCAGCGCTTCGATTTCGCTCAACAGCGAGGCCACCTCGCCCAGGGCCCCGTCGGCCACGTTGAGCATCGCGTTAGTACGCTCATTGTTGGCAATAGACGCGTTCACGCTGGTCAATTCCGCGTCCAAGGCGCGCGACGCGATCAGACCGGCGGGATCATCCTTGCCGGCGTTGATGCGAAAGCCCGTGGAAAGCCGTTCCAGCGACGTGCTCTGGGCGTTCGAAGTCCGGTTGAGAATGTTCAGCAGGGATAGCGTGTTGACGTTGGTTACCGTGATCGCCACGAAGTGTCTCCCATCGTTGGTTCTCGTTCGACCCTCACCCTTCCCAAGGGTCCGACCCAAGCATGGAAAACACTCTCGCTCGGCGGCAACCCGGTTTTCGCAAAAACCGCAACGACATGAACAGCCGCGCGGCCCCGGGCCCGATGAAACGTGCTTTGACCCCCTCACCGCCAGCAATTTCGCGGACGATCCGGATGGCGTCGCGTACAGTGCCCCGCGCGGCGTTCGAGGTCCGCGGAAAACCTGTGCTTCCAAACGGTATCGGGCCTGGTTATGGCCGCTGTCCGCCCCGGCGGCCGACTCCGCCGGACCGATACAAAAATGGCCGACGGTCCACGGGTTCAGCGGCGTGGAATGAACGAGGAAAGTAAGCGGGCAATTGACGCACTCTGCCGGCGCCTCAGCCGAAGCGACCGCGCTCGCGCGGCGTCCCGCCGGGCTGGAAAAGCGGTTTTTGCAGTGCGCGGATGTAGCCTTGCCGATGCAGGTATTCCAGCGCTTCCTGCGTCGAATGGAACACGCGCGTGGCGGTCTCCGTGATGAACGGCGAGGGGTCGGACTTGGGCTGCCAGACGACGTAGACTTCCTTGGTCGTCTCGTAGGCGTGCTGCAACTCGCGCTCGACGCCGGAGTAAAGCCCGGGCTTGCCGTTGGGCAGCTCGGGCACGAGGCTGATGATCATGTCGGACTGGTCGATCAACTTGAAATCGCGGGCGTAGATC
>CAYOHG010000613.1:0-2201 GCA_964403685.1 uncultured Planctomycetales bacterium | reverse complement strand
CGCCGCCCGAGCGCGCTGCGACCGCGTCGGGAGCTTGTCGAGATTCTCGCGCAGCTTGGTGAAGATACGCTCGATCGGAGCGTTGAGCTTGTCGAAGTCGGCCTTGGCCGCCGTCTTGTCCGCTTCGTCGGAGGCCGCCTCAAGCCGTTTTTTTACATCGTTCAGATCGCCGGACTTCTTGCGCAGGTATTCGTCGCGCTGCTGCTGGGCGGATGACAGATAGGCTGCGGCCTTCTGGCGCTGATCCGCCGCGAGGTCGTACTTGCGGATGAAGTTGTCGACGTAGATCTGCCACTCGTCCCGCGGCCGGGCTGGCTGCGATGTGCTGCGTGCGGCGCCAGCCCCGCCCGCCCGCTCCGCCGACCCGCCTTCCGCTGCAACCTGCGTCTCGGACAGGCCACCGGCCACCAGCACTTCGTCGCGTGCCTGGGACATCTCGGCGTCCATCCGCCGCTGCTCTTCGCGATCGCGGCGCTCGCGTTCGCGGCGGTCGGGCATCCACTCGGTCTCAGGATCGAAGCCGCCTTCCGACCAGTGCGCCACTTTGCCGCGCATCATTCCGAAACCGACCTCGAATGCCGCCACGTTGGCGTCGAGCATGACCTGCTGGTCGTCGGTGAGGAACTCGCGCATATCCTCGGTCAGCCCACCGACGGACTCCTTGAACTTGTCGATCAGCGGCAGGGCCCGCTGGGCCCAGTCGGTGACGCTGTCAGCCTCGGGGGCTTCGTCGCTGAGCTGCGCCTCGATGAACTGGTTCATCAACTGGCGGATCTCGGCGCGGTTTTCCTTCATGAACCTGGGGATGCGCTCCTTGAATACCGTTCGCGTCAACTGAAGCTGGTCGCTGTCGAAGCTGTATTCGTCAGCCATTTCCTCGGTGATCCGGTCGATGAAAAGGTCCACCATGCGGTCCGTGGGCCAGAACCCATCGCAGGGGTCGCTATCGCTCGCGGCGCCGCCGTCCTGCGGAGCAGCCGCCGCGGGCGGCGCCAGCCACAGCGCCGGCAGCGCGATCAGGAACGCCGCAAGTGCGGACCGCCAGAATCCGGAAATTCGACTTGTGAACATCGTGGATTTCGACTCCTTTCACCAACAGCATAGCCGGCGCCGGCGCGATTGGCGATTGTCTCAGCGCGGGTCGCCCGGCTGCGTTCACCTGGCGCGAGGCCGCTGGCCAAATCCGCTCCGCGCGAGTGGCCGGGCCGGCCCGAGTCCCACACCGCGCGCCGCAGGCCGCCATCCGAGATTTGTACACGCGGCCGGCCCGCCCGGACGCGGTACCGGCGTCCCGACCACCGTCGGGCAGCTTTGCCTCCGTTGCACGCTCGCCACACGCACCGTACCTTCCTGCCAGGGAAGGGAGCGAGGCGGGTGAGCGCCGGTTATGAAGGACCATATCACCGTCCGCGCCCTGGTGATTGACGACGACGATGCCATCTGCCGGCGCATCGGCGACTGGCTCAGCGCCGACGGGTTCGAGGTGGGTGCGTTTCACGACCCGCAGGCCGGCCTGGCCAGCGCACGGCAGCAGCCCTTCGACCTCGCCCTGGTCGATCTGCGGCTGGGCGAGCTCGACGGCAGCGCGATTCTCGCGACGCTGCACCGCGACTCGCCGGCCACCCGGCTGATCGCGATGGCCGCTTTCCCCGAGCCGGAGCACGAGGCGCAGGCGCGCAGCAACGGGGCAGCGGAGCTGCTCACCAAGCCGATCCAGCGCGAAACGCTGCTGGCCGCGCTGCGCCGTCAACTGGCCGAAATCGGAATCGTGGCCCGCAACGAGGTCGAATTTGCCGCCTGGCTGGGTGAGCATCTCCGCGAAAAACGAGCGAGATGCGGCTTGAAACAGTCCGACGTGGCCCTGGCCGTCGGAATCACCAAAGCCCAGCTTTCGCAGATTGAATCCGGGCGAACCGGCACGTCGGCCTGGACGCTGGCGCGGATTGCGGCGGTATTGCGCATACCTCTTCCGGCGCTTTTTCAGCGGGACTGAGAGCGCACCGCACGCAGGAGTCGCAGCCGTGCCGAATGCCACTCTGCTGGTTGCGCCGCTCACGAGCGCGACTCCCGCGCTCGAGCAGCAGGCCGCCGAGGCGCTCGCCGCCGGCGCCGATGCGGTCGAGTTGCGGGTCGATCGCATCGGCGACGTGGAGGCGGTTGAAGCGATGCTGCGCGCCCCGCGCGTGCTGCCCGTGATACTC
>CAYOHG010000612.1:0-2207 GCA_964403685.1 uncultured Planctomycetales bacterium | reverse complement strand
CGGCCACCCTGGCCGAACAGGCCGAGCCGAACAGCACGGACGTGACACTGGCGTGGTACTGGCTGGGCGACTGCCTGGCGCGGCGCGGCGCGGCGCGCGCCGCCGGCGAGGCCTTCGCGCGCTTCGACGAGCGCATCTGGGAAACGCATGCCGAGCAACAGCACGCGCCGGCGATCGCCGAAATACTCGAATCCGCGCCGCGCGGGGCGTTTGATCGCCGCCTGGAACTGCTGCGCGCGCAAAGCGACGGGGCGGAGCTTGAGCGGCTGACGCGCTGGGGCCTGGCGCAGTGGTCCGACGACGCGGAGATCGTCGAGCTGCGGGTTCGCGCGCTGCTGGATGCTGACCAGGCGTCGGCGGCGTTTGAGCTATGTCGCGATCGGGCCGTCGCCGGCGACGCGGACGGCATGCTGGTCGCGCTGGCAGTCGAGGCGGGACGGGCGGCCGGAGCACTCGACGCCTGGGTGGACGAGTGGGTGCGCGGCGTGCATCGCGACGAGCGCGTGGAGGTGGCCCGGCGGCTGGCTGCCGCGCTGCTGCGAGCCGGCGCCCATGCCCAGGCCGCGGCGCTGGCCGAGCCGCTCGCACAGCGCTTCCCGGCCGAACGGGATTACGCCCTGATGCTGGCGGAAGCGCGCCTGGCGTCAGGCGAGTCGCGGCTCGCGCTGGACGGGCTGATCGAGTTTGTACGGCGCAACCCGGACGTGCCGCTGGGGACACCTCGGCTGCTGTCCGCCTGGCTGCGCACGCCGGAATCGCGCGCCGCCCTGGCCGCTGCCGTTGCGGAGCTGCAACGGAGCGACTCGGCCGACGCCGACAGCGATCGCGTACTGTGCTTCGCGGCGATGGCGGCCGATCAGGCCGGGCTGGTGGAACAGTTGCTTGTGCAGTGGCAGGCGCGTGCGGCCGGGAAGATCGGCCCGTTGCTGGCGCGCGGCGAATACGCTTTGCTGCACTTCGCGTGGGACCAGGCCCGCTCGGCGGCGCAGGCGGCACTAGAGATCGATGGTGCTTCGGCGGAGGCCTGGTTTCTGCTGGCTCAGGCCCATGACGGTCTGGACGAATCCGAGCCAGCGGTGGAAGCGTTCAAGAAGGCGCTCAAGGGGGCACCCGAATCGGTGCCTTATAACCTTGCGCTAGCGCGGCATTACAAGCGCAACGGCAACACGCTGGCGGCGCAGCGCTACTACCAGGCCGCGCTGGCGGCGGACGCGTCCTGTGGAGAGGCGTTCGACGCGTTGGTTCAAAGCTACATCGCCGACCGCAAGCTCGCGTTGGCGCGCGAGCAATTCCGTCGGTTCCGCGCCAGTGTGCCGCCGGACGCGGTGCGTCGTGCCACGACCGCGCTGCGATACGCCAATGAGCCATTTCAGCCGGCGCATCTGGAGGCGCTGCGGGCGCAGTTTGCGCGGGATCCGCAAGACCTGGAGTCGGGCCGACTGTATGCCGCCGGCCTGTTTCTCTGGGAGCGGCTGGACGAAGCGCGGCAGGTGGTCGAGCACTTGCTGGCGGTCGAGCCGGGGGACTATGCCACGCGCATGCTCGGCGCCAACGTCGATCGTCGCCGCGGCGAGTTCGAGCGCGCGGCGCACCTGCTGGAATCGTTGGCCCGCGACTTTCCCAACCGCAGCGAGGTGCTCGAGCTGCTGGCATCGACGTACGTGTTCGACTTCCGCGTTGACGAAGCCCGCGCCGTGTGGACGCGGCTGATCGATCGCGACGCTGAATCGACAGAGCTAGGGCCGCTGCACGAAGCGCTGCTGCAATCCTACGTGCGGTTCGGTCAGACCAGCGACGCACTGCAATGGCTCGATCGATGGGAGCAGCGCTATGCCGACCACGACGCCCTGCTGCTGGCGCGCATCGCCGTGCTCGACGCCGCGCAGCGCCATCGCGAGGCGTTCGAGCTGGTGCGGGCCAAAGTGCAGGAAGACGACGCGCCGGCGCCCGCGTGGCGCGAGCAGTTCATCACCTCGGCTCGCAAGGCCGGCGAGCTGGCCGCCGCCGAACAGGCGATTCGCGCCGCGCTGACGAGTTCGCCGACGGACCCGGTGCTCACCGACGAGCTGGTGGCGCTGCTAATCGAGCAGAATCGCGCCGATGAAGCGTTGGAATTCGCCCGGCGCTTCAGCGGTGACGTCGGACCGATGCGCGCCCTGTGGACGGCGCGGGCCCGCGCGGCGCTGGGCGATCTCGCCGCCGCGGAA
>CAYOHG010000611.1:0-2210 GCA_964403685.1 uncultured Planctomycetales bacterium | reverse complement strand
CAGTCGACGTAGACCAGCTCCTTGTGGTCGCGGAAATACCAGTTCGAGAAGGCCGTCCCGAAGGCACGCTGAATCTCGGGCTTGTGCGGCGTGATGATGGTCAGCCAGCGCGGCAGCGTCGGCGGCGGGCCGGCCGGAGCCGATTGCTCGACCGCGCAGCCTCCCGCGCACGCAGCGAGCAGCGTGCCCAGCAACAGGCCGCGGACGGTTTGGCATCCGCGCAGGCCTGCTGGCCGGGTCGTCGGCCTGACAATTGGCTGAAGCGAGCACATGGCGTTGCTCCGGTACTGAGGATCCGCAGGTCCGGGGGGGTGCGGCCGGACACGCGGTGAATCACAGCATAGTCTCGCGCTGCTAGGAATGTGTAAAGCCGGCCTCGACGCGGCCGCTCACGCGCCGACCAGCAGCTCCGGCCAGGCGAAGTTGGAGAATATGCCGCCGGTGTGCAGGAACACGACCGGCCGCTGCCACCCGAGCCGCCGCTCGCGCACCCCCGCCAGCAGCGCAGCGAACGCCTTGGCCGTGTACACCGGGTCCAGCAGGATCGCCTCCGTCCGAGCCAGGTGCCGCAGCGCCTCCAGGCCGTCCGGCGTCGGGATTCCGTAGCCGTCGCCGACGAAGCCGTCGATCAGATCCAGGCTCGGCGGCTCGCGAAACGGAATCCCAAAGGCCTCCTGCGTCGCCCGCACCAGCGCAGTCTGCGTCCGCTGGTGGTAGGCCAGGTCGTCGCTTACCAGCACGCCACGAACCCGGATCCTCGCTGCCAGCGGCTGGCTGGCGACGCCCACGACCGCCCCCACATACGTGCCCCCGCTGGAGACCGCGACGACCAGGTCGCACTCGGGGATGCCGGCGGAGCGAAGCTGTTCGTCCAGCTCGCGCATGGCCCGAATGTAGCCCCAGCAGCCCAGCGGCTCGGACGCCCCCATCGGCGTGATCCGCGGCTTACGGCCGGCGGCCCGTAGCTCGGCGACCGTCTGGGCGTAGATCTCGACACCGCGGGCATTGAATTCCTCGCGCGAGAACGACCGCAGCTCAGCCCCGAAAAGGCCGTCCAGCAGGTGATTGCCGCACGACAGCCCGGCCGCCGGTTTTGGACGCAGCAGCAGCACCGCCTTCAGCCCGAGCTTCGCGCAGACCGCCGCGGTCGCTCGGCAGTGATTCGACTGCGGCGTACCCTCGGTGACGAGCGTATCGCTGCCAGCCGCCAGCACGTCGGCGGCGATGTATTCGAGCTTGCGGACCTTGTTGCCGGAAAGCTCCAGGCCGCTCAGATCGTCGCGTTTTATCCAGACGTTGGCGCCGCCCAGCTCGCGCGCCAGTCGTTCCAGGCGGACCAGCGGTGTGGGTAGCGAAGCCAGGGCGATTCGGGGGGGTTCGGGAAGGGGCATGCCGTGCGGTCAGACCTCACTGTCAAGACCGGGCATGCAAGCGCGGGCGTCACCGCCCGTTGCATTACCAAGCGCCGCTTCGCACCGCCGCGGTCGAACGAATGCTGCATCGTACTCGTCGGCGCGGCGAACGGCCATCAGGGCGACCGCGGTTACTGAGGTGCAGGCAGCGCCGCTCATCTCAAAGATCGAATACCTCGGCGACGGGATCGCCGAAAGAGTCGATGATGGCCCACAGAGTGAAACCCGGTGCCACACGGATTAGCTCGACCGGTTGAAAATCGGTGCCTCGAGCCTCAATTCCACCGGTTGGAAAACCGGCGCCGCTGGCTCCTGTGCGGCCGTGGAGATGCCGCCATTCCTCGGCCTGGCACGGCCGCGGCAATCTAAGCGGGGCCTCCGGCAAGGCGCCGCGCACTTTCGCTTACCTGGCTGCTCGCTGGGATTCGCTCGCGACCTTGCCGCCCGACCGCAGTGACGGGAACCACCATTCGAGATCATGAGCAGGCCAACAGCGGGCGATGGGATTCGAACCCACGACGTTCAGCTTGGAAGGCTGATGCTCTACCAATTGAGCTACGCCCGCGGCGCGCCGCAGAGTCTAGCCGCTAGACCGGGGCGGTCGCAACGCCAACGCCGCCGGTGCGAAGCCGGTGCGCGGACGGTGAAGCCAGCGCAGTTTGCGCCCCCGTCGCAGCGCTGCCAATTCGACGGCAACGAAGCGGCAAGCTCTGGGCGGCTGCCCGAAGCCGCCACACCGAGGCGGCGACATTGAGATACCGATACGGAGGCGGCTGCCCCGCAGCGGCGGCACTGAGG
>CAYOHG010000610.1:0-2215 GCA_964403685.1 uncultured Planctomycetales bacterium | reverse complement strand
GCCCTGAACGTCGCGGGCGCGCGCCACGCACAGCAGCGACTCGATGTGCGTACGGTCGGTCGGCGGCAGGCTGGCGATCAGGCCCTGGGCCGCCTCGATGGCCCGCGAAATCCGCTGCGCATCCCCGCTTTCCACGTCGAAGCGCGCCTGGATGATCTGAACGCGCTGCGCCGCGGCAACATCGCTGGCCATCCGCCCAATCACCCCCGCGCCAATCGCCGCCGCCTTGGCATCACCCAGCTCGGTGACCATCCGGCCATACACGTAGCGGACGGCGTCGACGTTTTCCTTGGCGGCCGACTCCAGCGCCACGCCGAACTGCTGCTCGGCGGGCTCGGCCTGGCCCGCCTGCGAATGAGCCTCCGCGACGTTGACGCGGATGATCGCGACCTGCGCCTCGGGCGGCAGCTTCTCGTACGCGGCGATCGTCTCCAGCGGCCGCTTGGCGTGGTTCAGCGCAAACATCCAGTCCGCGATCACGCTCGGGCTGGCGCCCTTCGACAGCTCCACGGCCGTCTGGAGCGGCTGCACGGCGGCCGAGTAGTTCTGCTGTTGCATGAAGAGCTGACCGAGCTGGTACGGCCAGAATGGGTTGCCTGGGTCCGCCGCAATCCGCTCGTTGACGAACGCCAGCACGGCGTCGCGTCGCCCGGCGTTGCGCAACGTGCTCATCAGCCGCACGGCGACGGCGGCGTTTTCGGGTTGCAGCTTGATCAGCTCGCGCAGCTCGGTCTCAGCCAGCGGGAAGCGCTCCATCAGCTCGTAAAGCCGCGCCAGCTCCAGCCGATGCCCCAGGTTGAACGCGGTCGGGGCCAGCGTCTTGGCCTTGGTCAGGTCGTCGGCCGCCTCGACGTAGCGGTGCAGCTCGATGCGAATCGAGCCGCGCAGGTAGTACGCCCACGGGTCCGACGGATTGGCGGCCAGCGCCTGCCCAAGCAGCTCCTCGGAGCGCTTCAGCCGGTCGATGCCGCCGCGCCGCGCCAGCACCTCCGCCTCGACCACCATGCCGCGGGGATCTTCGGGAAAGTCCTTTCGGTAAGCGCCCGCTTCAGTCTCGGCCTCGGCGAACTGCCGCGCGGTATACAGCATCCGCGCCAGCTCGACCCGGAACGTCTGCCGCGCTTCGACCTGATCGTCGCCCAGCAGGCTCAGCACCCGGCGGATGGCATCAATCGCCTCAAGCAACTGGTCGCTTCGGCGGTAGACGTCGTGCAGGTCGGCGGCGATAGTGGCCTTTGACAACCGCTGCTGGCGGGCGTCGGAACCGAGGGTCTCGTCGCACTGACGGTCGGCCTGCGCCAGCGTCTCCAGCGCGGCGGGGCGGTCGCCCAGAATCTCGTAGGCTCTGGCCAACACGCGGTAGCCTTCGATCCGCTCAGCGCCCTTGGCCGCATCGAGGTATTGCCGCAGCGTGTTCTCGACCGCGGCGCGGTCCTTCTGCTCGACGTGAAATTCGACGACCGATTGCAGCACGCGCAGGCTGGCGTGGTCGCGGGCGAAGATGGACTCCAGCAGGGTCGCGGCCTTCGAGCGGTCACCCGAGCGCACGTACAGTCGCGCCAGCCGCAGGGCGTTGTCGAGGTTCTCCGGCTCGCTGGCCAGCAGCTTCTCGCGCGCCTCGATCCCGCTGGCGGGATTCTCCTCCTCCTTGAACCAGCGCATCCGCTCGGCCACGTAGGGATCATCGGACTCGACCTTCGCTGCCGCCTCCAGGTACGCCCGGCCTTCCTCGGCACGGCCGCGCTGCTCGAACACGTAGAACAGCAGGCGGTTCGCGCCGAAATTCTTCGGGTCGAACTCCAGGGCCTGACGCAGCGCGGCGACAGCGTCGTCGTAGCGCGGCGGATTGAGTGCCATCAAGGCCTGGCCGATCAGGACCTTCAGCTCCGCATCGGTAGCGCGGTCGCGCTCGGCGGTGCGAAAATCCGCCAGCGCACCGTTCGCATCGCCGCGGGCCAGCTTCAACTGCCCCTTGTACGTCCAGCCATGCACGCGGTCGGCGTTGAGGTCGGACAGCTTGCGCGCGTAGCCATCGGCGCGATCATACTGCTGGCGGCGCATCGCCAGGTCGAATTGCAGCTTGAGCACCAGCGGGTCGTCGGGCTTCAGCTTCTCCAGTTCGTCGGCGGCAACCCCGGCCTTCTCGAAATCGCTGCGGCGCGAGTAGAAGTTGAACAGCTCCGCCTGCCGCGTGTAGGCATCGGGAATCGCCTGA
>CAYOHG010000609.1:0-2221 GCA_964403685.1 uncultured Planctomycetales bacterium | reverse complement strand
GTGCAGCGCATGCTCGAGGGCATCGGCGACGCGTTCGCGGTCTACGACCGCGCCACGGGCGCCCAGCAGCAGAACATCCTGCTGACGTCGTTTTTGCCCGGTTCGAACGGTGATCCGCGCGTGCTGTACGATCAGCACAGCGGCCGCTGGTTCATCATCGTCTCCGATTTCAACACGCGCCTCTATCTGGCGGTTTCCACCAGCAGCGACCCCAATGGGAGCTGGTTCAAGACGAACTTCGTGGTCTCCGCCGGCGCCGATGCCGGCTGCTTCCCGGACTACCCGACGCTGGGCGTCGACGCGAACGGCGTCTACACATCGGCGTACATGGCCGGCTGCGCCATGTCGATCTTCGCTATTGACAAGGCGCCGCTCATCGCCGCGACCCCCAGCCTCGGCACGGTGACGGCCTTCCGCAGCCTGCCCTACGAGGGCGCCATCCAACCCTGCCATACGTACGGGACGCCCAGCGGCGAACTGCTTGTATCCGTGCAATCGACGACCGCGCTGCGGCTGCGGCGCCTGAATCCTCCGCTGACCGCTCCGACGTTGACGGAACTCGGCTCGACGGTGATTCCAGCGCACTCGACCGCGCCGGATGCCCCGGCACTGGGCAGCAGCACTCCGCTCGACACGATCGACACGCGGCTGATGAACGCGGTCTACATCAACGGACGCATCTACACCGCTCACACGGTCAACGTCAGCGCGCGGGCCGGATGCCGCTGGTACGAGATCGACGCGGCCACGCGCAACCTGCTGCAAAGCGGAACGGTGGCGGATACGTCGCTCTACTATTTCATTCCGGGCATCTGCGCCAACGCTGCCGGCGACATCGTGATGGGATTCTCCGGCTCGAACGCCAGCCAGTACGCCGGTGCTTACTACACCGGACGGATTGCGAGCGATCCGGCCGGTGAGATGGCGACGCCGGCGCTGCTGAAGGCCGGCCAGGCGGCGCACAACATCATCGATGGTTATGGCCGCAATCGCTGGGGCGACTACAGCCTCACCACGCTCGATCCGCAGGACGAACTCACCCTGTGGACGATTCAGGAATACGTGCAGGCTACCGACGTCTGGGGGACGTGGGTCGGCGTGCTCTCTTCGATCCCGCCCGCCCTGCAAGTCGCGTTGCTTTCCCCGCCGCCCGCACTTATCGACCCGGGTGTGCCGACGGTGCTCGACGTCGAAATCACCCCGGGTTCGCAGAACATCGTGCCCGGCAGCCCAACCCTGCATTACCGCATGGCCGGCGGTTCGTTCCTGACCGCGCCGTTGACGCCCGTTGCCGGAACGCTCTACCAGGCGACGCTGCCGGCGGCTGCCTGCGGCGACATCCCGGAGTATTACTTCAGCGCCGCGGGTGACGGCGGCGCGTTCGTCACCGACCCGGCCGACGCACCGGCCTCCTTCTATTCGTCTGAGGTCGGCACGCAGACCGTCGCCTTCACTGACAACTTCCAGACCGACCTCGGCTGGGCCATCGAGAACGTCTCCATCACCGGCGGCGCCTGGGAGCGCGGCGTGCCTGCCGGTGACGGCAGTCGCGGAGACCCCACCGCCGACTTCGACGGGTCGGGCGCCTGCTACCTCACCCAGAATCTGGCGGGCAACAGCGACGTGGACGGCGGGCCGACCCGCCTGATCTCGCCGACCTTCGACCTGTCGGCCAGTCCGGCCGCGCGGGTCGGCTACGCGCGCTGGTTCACAAACGACGACTTCGATGCCGACCGCCTGACAGTCGAGGTTTCGAACAACAACGGCGGCGCCTGGACGCTGGTCGAAAGCGTGGCCAGCACGGTGGGGTGGATTGAGACGTCCTTCGCCGTGGCGGACTACGTGACGCCCACGGCGCAGGTCAAGGTGCGCTTCAGCGCGACGGATAACCCCAACAACTCGGTGACGGAGGCCGGAATCGACGCGTTCGCCATCATCGAACGGACCTGTTCCGAGCCGGACACGTGCCCGCCGGACCTCGACGGGGACGACGACGTCGATCTCGACGACCTGAGCGTGCTGTTGGTGAACTTCGGCGCGACCAGCGGTGTTGATCCGGAGGACGGCGATCTGGACAACGACGATGATGTGGATCTCGACGACCTGAGCGCGCTGCTGGTCGCCTTCGGCCAGCCCTGCCCATAGGCGCGCTGCGCCGAGTGTGTTTCACTCCGCGGCCCGCGCGGGTTCCCGGCGCGGGCCGCGGGGTTGTCGGCCCGCC
>CAYOHG010000608.1:0-2229 GCA_964403685.1 uncultured Planctomycetales bacterium | reverse complement strand
AGCGGACGACCGCTTGGAACGCTGGTCGCGTAGGACACGTTGCAGGCGGTGCCGGTGTTTGGGTTGAGATACACGCCGGTCGTCGATGGGGTGGTGCTGTCGTAGCGCACGCCGACGATGCGCCCGGTGCTGTCGCCCTGGAAGTTCAGCGACCACTGCAAGTCGCTCGGCTCAATACCGTTGTCACCGGTGGCATCGACGTCCCATGGGCGCGTCTGCACGGCCGGGTCGCCGTCGTCACCTTCCGGAGAACCCGGATAACCGTTGCTGAATACCCAGTCGGCGTCACCCAGCACAGCGGCGATTTTGCCGATGTCATCCTGGTCGGCGTCCCCGTCGCGGTCGACGTCGCCCGGGATGATCGGCGTGGCAAGCGGGTTCACGCGACCGGCCATGATCTGGTACGAGCCGGTTGCGATGGTAAAGTCGTAGTCCGGCGCACTCCCGTCGGCCAGCCAGAGCGGGACGTTGGTCATATACGGCTGAATCGCGTCCGGATTGATGTTGGCATCGTTGCTGAAGTAGAAGAACGGGGCGCTTCCCTGGCCGCTGCCGCTCTGGATCGACTCGCCGCGAATCCATTGCTCCGTGGCCGTGTCTTGCCAGTTGTTGCCGTTGAGCATCGCTCCGGTCGCACCGGGCGCCGGGGTCCAGCCGCTACCCGCGCTGCGATAGTCAACCCGCGCGAGCACGTCCGGATTGAAGCCCTGAGGGTCGTCGAGCGCGTGCACGCGGCGCTCGGGCAGACCGACGACCGGCGAACCGAGGTCCACATGCCGTCCGTCGACGTCGTGCTCCCAGCCGCGGTCATTCTCGTAGCTCACTTCGTCAACGATCTCGACGTCGTCGCTGATGTCGGCCGATGTGCCCGCACCGGTGGTGTCGAGCGTGAATCCGCCCATGTTGTCGGGCTGACCGTAATCGAGGTCGCCATCGCCGAACTGGTCCTTTTCGAGGCCATCCAGCGGGTCGATGACCGGCGTGATCAGCTCTCCGTCGTGGACAATATCCTTGCCCCAGCGCAATCCGCCGGGATTGCCCGGGTCGGCCTGGGTGGTTCCGGGACGATTCCGAACCAGCAGGATGGTCTTGGAGCCGTCATTCTCGATCTTACCGGGTGTGTCCAGCCCGCCGTTCCAGATCGTGTCCCAGCGCCGGAAGCTGGTGTCACTCAGCACGGTCGGATAGTTGGCCGCCGGGCCGACCGCGATTACCAGCAGTCCGTTGCTTCCCAGCGACAGGCCGTCGAGGCTGAAGAACTCGTCGATCTCCTGGGCCAGCGGCGCCGGCGGAATCGAGCCGAGCGGGTAGTACTTGGTCAGCCCACCGTAGATCATCGCGATGCCATATCCGTCGAGCTTCATGCCGGGCGTGCCGGCGAACTCGATGAACTCGCGCGTGTCGTCGAAGCTGCCGGGCGGGTTCATGAATACTTCGTTGATGATGACTGTGCCGGTCGCCGCGGTGGCGCCCAGCGCGCCGAGGGTGCCGATGGCGGCCATGATGTTGCGTCGCGTCAAGTGCATTCCTCCGGAGAAAGTGGGGGGACTCGCGGGTCCGAACCAACCGGTCCGGTTCGCCGCCGGTTCATTCAGCGCAGCTCGAACGAACTGTCCGAGCGCCGCCCTAGGGTGATCACGCCGTCGAATACGTTGGGGTCGAGGTCTTCCTGAATCAGCAGGCCCTGATCGTCGTAATCAATCCGGAATTCGCCGTTGCGCACGCGATCCACGAACTGGGTTACGTGGCCGTCGGCGAAGAGGATGTTGGAGCGGATGTACGGGCTGTCCTTCGCGCCGCCGATGGACGAGCCGTATCCGTGCGCCGGGCCGAAGTCCGAGTAGTTCTGCGGGCCGTACTTGGGCTCGAACGGACCGTCCGTCATGGACTTGACCGTCGTCTCGCGCAGGTCGCCGAAGCTGCCGCGATAGACGTCGGCCGATTCGATCCCGCCATCGCCCAGCAGCGGGACGTGCCCGCCATTCACGCGCTGCAGGCGCGAGCTGGCCAGCGGGCCCAGCGTGTTTGCCAGCCGCTTGACGTTCCAGTCAGCCGCCGAGTCCTTCATCTGCGTTCGCGCCATGTACCAGGACTGGGTGTAGTTGCTGTTGAATCCGCGGCGGATGCGGTCGTCGATCTTCTCCCACGAGCCGTAGTCGTCGCCGTTGGAGTAGACCATCCCCAAGCTGCCGCAGGCACACCCGAAGCAGATCAGCATCAAGACCGCTA
>CAYOHG010000607.1:0-2235 GCA_964403685.1 uncultured Planctomycetales bacterium | reverse complement strand
CGCGCGGAAAGCCGGCGGCGGCGAACGGGCGCTCGCCGGCCGGATCGACGGTTGCCAGGTGATGTACGAGCTGCGAGCTGATCCACAGCGTACCCAGGTTCGGCAGCACGGTCTGAAACAGCCCGCGCCCGCACAAGGCGCTGGCCAGCAGCCCCACGAGCAACCCCGCGACCATCCGTCGCCGTCGAATCAGTACGAATGCGATCCAGCAGAGAACCAGCGCGACGATGACACCCGCGATCAGTCCGAGCAGCACGCCCGGATCCAGCCGCAAGCGACAACCCCACGCCAGAGCCACGGGCACGCCGACCGTCAGCGCCAGCCCGATCACGAGCCACGAGCCGTCGCCCAGCAGTGCGGCCCGCGAGCCTTGCAGCGGCAGGCGGCCGGAATTCCCCGCGAACGCCGCCCGCGCGCAGATCAGCGCCACCGCCGGGTACAGCGGCAACGGGTAGTGCGGCAGCTTGGTTTCAATCAACTCCAGCGCGATCCACGCTGGCACGACCCACGCCAGACAGAACAGCTCGGCCGAGCGCCCCGGACGCACGCCGCGAACGCGCGGCGCCGCCCTGAATGCGAAACCCACGGCCTTTGTCTCGCTCGCCGTAGTCGCCTCATGTGACGTCCAGGGCCAGCGAAATCCACGGCGCCACGCATACAGGAAGCCCGGCACAACCAGCAGCCCGCCCGGCCAGAACAGCCCCGGCAGCAGCACCAGGTGGTAGCCCGGCGGCCCGGCGCGACCGCCGGCCGCTGACAGCCCGCGTCCCAATCCCTCCTGCATCATTGCCGCTAGTAATGGCTCGGCGCCAATGGACGCAATCGCCAGCGCCAGCGGCGGAACCACAACCGCCGCGAGAATGAGCAGTCCCAGGCCGATCCGCAGCCGGCGCAGCAAAGCGAGGTCTCCCGCGACGACGCACAACGCGGCGACGGTGAACGCCGCGACTGCGGGAGTCACCGGTCCCTTGGCGAGCATGCCCAGGCCGACGCCGCCCCAGAACACCAGCACCCAGCGGATACGCGCGGATCGGTCGCGCCAGAGGTGCCACAGGCCCCATTGGGCGGCGCACGTGCAGGCCAGCAGAACCTGGTCGGTCCGCGCCAGGCGCGCGTCGATCACGACAAGAAAGCAGCCTGCCAGCAGCGCCGCCGCCAGCCATGCGCACGTCGGCGCGAACATGGACAGGCCGATTCGCCAGGTGATCAGGACGGCGGCAATCGTGGCGACAACGGCGGGCGCGCGATAGCCGGCGATTCCCCCTGTAAACGGCAGGTGACGGGTCGGCGGGCTGCCGGTGATGGTGACGTCGCCCAGAGCCTCGTGTCGCAACCCCGCGGGGTAGGACAGTGACGCGGGTCTTCCGCCGGCGTAGATGTACGCCGATGCGGACTGAAGCCAGTACACCAGCGGGGGCTTGTTGAGCCGCGGCGCGCCTGCGATGTGCGGAACGACCACGGCGCGCCAATCATCGGCAGCGAGCATCTCGCGGGCCGCTTCCGCGTAGCGGGCCTCGTCGCCATCGAGCGGTGGGACGGACGCCAGCCCGGGCAGATAGGCCGCCAGGCAGAACAGTACCAGAGCCGTGCCGCCGACCCATCCAGCCGCGGCCTCGAACACGATGCCCCCGGACTCGCACGGATCGTGCGACGAACGTATGGCGGAAACACCCATCTTGCGACCGTCCCGGCGGCCTATCGATGCGAGCAGACGAGGCGCTGCGAGCTGCGACCGGCACCGCGAGTCCGCCGGCCGGAGAATACCGCGCGCCGTGCGGCACGTGTACGCGTGCAGCATCGATCGGACCATGTCGAGCAGGTGCAACGGCTGCGGGGCCTCGATACCCTACCCGCATGACCACTTCAACCCAATTCGCCACATTCGCGGTCTGCGTTTTCGTGCTCGTCTGGGCGCCTGCCGCGCGCGGCGACGCGCCCCAGTGGATCAGCACGGGTGTTCCCGCAGATGCGCGGGCCTGCCCGCTGTTTCGCCGCGCCTTCGAGCTGCCCGGCCGGCCGCGCGCGGCTACGCTTCGGCTGGTCGGCCTGGGGCATTTCGAAGCCCGCATCAATGGGAACGCCGTGAGCGATGCGTTGATCGGGCAACCCTGGTCTCAATATGACAAGACGATATATGTGCAGTCGTTCGATGTAGCGTCGCTGCTGCGCGGCGGCGAGATCGCGATCGCGCTGGCGCTGGGAAACTCGTTCTGGCGCGTCGGGCCGGTCAACGAT
>CAYOHG010000606.1:0-2237 GCA_964403685.1 uncultured Planctomycetales bacterium | reverse complement strand
ACTGCGTGCGCTACCGCTAGCTGGTCGCGGCTTTGCGCGGCCTCGCGAATGCGATCGAGGAGTGCTGCGGGCGCAGGGCACCCGGCAAGTCGTCCGGGCGGCGCGGCGGGCAGCCGGCGCGGCGACGCAGGAAGCCCTAGAGGGTAGTCTGCGGCCGCTTCGGGCGGGCAGCCGACCGGCCCGCACCGCGCACCAACCGACGGGCAGCGTTACGCGCCGCGCAGGTGCGCCGCTCCCGGGCGGTCGCGCCTTTGACGGCGGCCGTAAACATCATCGTGGGTGGGCGTTCGCACTGGTTCGCTGGGGGGCGCTCCCGTGTTATGCCGGGGGACGTTTTTGCTTTTTTTTTTTTTTTGAGCTACACTATGAGCGGCGGTGTGCTTTTCGGTCGCAGATGGAGAATTCCATGATTCAGGCGACTCTGCTTCGGACAGCAACGGTTCTGGGAATCGCGGCGCATTTCGGCGTTTCAGTGCACGCGACCGATTGCTGGAAGCCTGTTGACGCGGGTCTGCTGTGTGGGACGTGCCATGGCAGCTTCGAGTGTTCCTGCGAGCAGGGCGCCTGTACGGGAACGTCGCTGGTCTGCACGCGGAATCTTGAACCCGTGTATGCACCGAACCAGGCCGGTGCATTCCAGCTTGTGCAGGTCGTCCAGCGGCCGTGCTTCAACGTCATGAACTGCGTTCGAAAGGATCCCCGGAACCCATGTGGCCCCAGCAATCCCTGCGTCACGGGTGCCCACGTCCTGGATTCCAGCCCGGAAACCGGGACCACGCACTTCTACAACAATCCGTGTCCAGTGCCGCCGGGATGATCAGCAGGTGATCACGCATGCTGCTGTCGTCCTCAAGTCCTCCATTCCTTGCCGTGCGGGGAAAACGTACGACGCAGAGGAGTGAAGCAGTCGGGAGTTCCTGGCATTGTCAGGAGAGGTCAATTGATCCCGGCCGGATGTTTTCTGCGAGTTTGCATCGTAGCGACGACGGCGATCGCCGCTCCCGCAGCCGGCGACGATGACGCGATACCGGAATCGTTTCGCAAGGTGCGTGAAGCCCGCAACCGGGTCGCTACCGCGATCATTCAGTGGCACTCGGACGAAAGGACTGGTCCCTTCGCCGAGCGGGGAACCCAATTCCACCTCTCCAGGATCGGCGGTACCGGCGTTTCTAGTGTGTGGCTGGGTGACGCGAACGGGGTGACCGCGCGCATTTTCGGTACAAACGAACCGGCGTCGAACCCAGACCAGATCACGGGCTACGTGGACTGGAAAGACCCGGGCTTTCCCATCCACTTGAGCGCGCAACACGCCGCCGAGCACATCGGTGGGCAGATCCTGCCCCCGCCGGACCTCCGTACGCTGGGACTGACGGACGCTTTCGGTTACGCCGACGTGGAACGAGCGCTGGACTTCGAAGGTGACCGCCCGCGGGCGAACATGGTGCTGAGCGAGGAGCGGTTGCCAGACGGCCTCGTCCGATTGCGAAGGAAGGAAAAAGGGCCGGGCGACGATGGAGTAGTCTTCGAGGCGCAGGTCACGGTCGACCCGAAGCGCGGCTGGTGCCCGGTCGAGGGCCGGACATACTGGAACGGCGCACTGCGCTTCGAATCACGTACGGAGTTGCACGAGGTGGATGGAATCTGGTTTCCCCGCCGCGTCGAGTACTTCGACCGAGACTATAAGAACGGTAAGGAGCCAAGCCATGTTGTCGAAATCGACTCGGCGGAAATCAACCGCCCCGAGCACCCCAGACAACTGACGCTCAGCGACCTGGGGGTTGAACCGGGCATCCCGATCAACGTGGTGGACGCGCGCCGCCAGTGGACCGGCGAATCCCGGTACTGGACCGGCGAGAAGCTGCTCAGCGCCGCGGATTACCGAATCTGGCTGACGCAGAAATTCGCGGACGCCGGGATCGACTGGCAGCCCGCCGCGGAAGCGGATGCGATTCCCTTGAACTGGAAGGTGCGCGACGCGTTGACGCCGTGGGAGCAATACGTCGAGCAGTTCATCGAGAAATACAGCCTCGGTTCGGAGCAGCGGCAAAAAGCCTGGCTGATTCACGACGAGTGCGTCGCGCGCGCCCAGGCCTACATCGCCAGCAAGCACGAGGTGTTTGATCGCATGGAACGCGCCGCGCGCGATCTGCTGCCGCCGCTTACGGATGAATGCCGCCGCGAGCTCGAGTGGATGCAGGCCGAGCGCCCGAAGTACCTTCGTCCGATCGGAGATATCT
>CAYOHG010000605.1:0-2240 GCA_964403685.1 uncultured Planctomycetales bacterium | reverse complement strand
GCCCACAGCGGGCCTGGCCGCCCAGGCGACGCGTGGCGCTTTCGCTGCCGTCCGTTTGCGAGCCATCGCAGCCTTCTTCGCGGGCTTCCGCGCCGCCATGCCGCCGGCACGCTTGACGGCCTTTTTGCGCCGGGCGGGCGACTTCGTCGCGGCGGACTTTGCGCGCTTCGTCGCGGTGCCTTTCTTGCGGGGCGAGGCGGCCTTTTTCTTCCCGCGGGCCGACGTCGCCTTGGCAGACTTGCGTTTGCGAGCTTTGGCCATGAACGAATCTCCCTGCGAAGTGAAGCCGCGATGCGCCGACCGCGCCGCGCGGCCAATGAACCAGTCGGGCCTACCCAGGAACTCACCGCGCCGCCGCAGCCCCGAACGAGGCTGCAAACGCTCAGCGGAAGCCGACGTTCACCAGCAGCGGCGCCAACACGTTCATCTTGCGCTGCTCGATCCGCGCAAAGCCGGCCTGTTCGAGCATCGCCCGCACACTCGACCAGGCCGCATGGTGCACGTTCTGCTCCACCGTGCCGACGCACACGTCAAAAACCACCCACCCGATGACGTTGTCGCGGAAACCGTCAATCAGCACCAGCAGCCCGCCGGGCCGAAGCACGCGCCGAAACTCGCGCAGCACGGCGGACTGGTGCGGGTAGTGATGAAACGAATTGCAGCAGGTCAAGACGTCGAAAGACTCAGCGGCGAAGGGCAGCCGCTCCGAATCGCCGTGAACCGCCTGAAGCCGCTCGCGACCGGTCGCCTGGGTAAACTTGCCGGCGGCCCGAGCAACCATCTCGGCCGAATAATCCAGACCCACCAGCAGCTCGGCCGCGGGCATCTCGGCCACCAGCGCCAGCAGCGAGCCGGTACCGCAGCCGACGTCGAGCATGCGGAAGGGCCGCTCGCCGCGGGTTGCCTGCCAGCGGCGGATCTCGTCCTGGCAGGTGCGAATGCTGGGGAAGAACACCAGTTCGTTCAGCCACGAGCGGTCGTAGTACGTCGCCCAGCGGTCGAAGTAGCCGCGGGCATGACGCTTGACGACGTGTGGCGATTCGACCGCGGGCCCGACGGCGGAATCGTCGCCCTGACCACGCGGGTACACCGCCGCTTCAACGGGTGTGGCCGCTGGTCGCGGGTTTTCGGCGGGGCTTGTTTGCGGCGTTGAAACCACGATGCGTCCCCGATCCCTGTTAGCGCGAACGCCAGCGGCGTACGGGGCCGGCCCGCATTCAAGACACTAGGTGCGGTCGCCGTCCAGCACCCGTCCGATGCTGCCGAGAATGCTGCCCTCCTCGCGCCGTTTGCCGCCGATGCTGCTGGCGACGATGCGGTCGGCCAACCGTGAGAACGGCAGCGATTGCAGCCAGACATCCCCCGGCCCGCGCAGCGCGGCGAAGAAGAGACCCTCGCCGCCGAAGAGTGTGTTCTTGATTCCGCCGACGAATTGAATGTCGTATTCCACCGACGGTTGCAGCGCGACAATGCAGCCGGTATCCACCTTGAGCAGCTCACCGGGCGCCAGCCGCTTGTGCGCCAGTGTGCCGCCGGCGTGAACGAACGCCAGCCCGTCGCCGCGCAGCCGCTGAAGGATGAAGCCTTCGCCGCCAAAAAGCCCGACCCCGATCCGCTTGGTGAAGGCGATTCCGACGGTTACGCCCAGAGCGGCGCACAGGAACGAATCTTTCTGGCACAGCAGCTCGCCGCCAAGCTGGGCCAGGTCCATCGGGATGATCTTGCCCGGATAGGGCGCCGCAAAGGCGATGCGGTCGCGACCGGAGCCCGCGGCGGTGAAGGTCGTCATGAAGAGCGACTCGCCGGTCAGCACGCGCTTTCCGGCCGAGAGCACCTTGCCGAAGAATCCCTGGTCCGCGCTGGGATCGCCAAAGCGCGTTTCCATCTTGATGCCGGCGCTCATGTACATCATGGCGCCGCTTTCGGCGATGACCGTTTCGCCGGGGTCGAGTTCGATCTCGACAAACTGCATGTCGTCGCCACTGATCACATAGTCAATCTCGTGCGCGCGGCGCTGCCGCGGCGCCGCGGGCGCGACCTCGGGGGTGAAGCTCGCGGCCCGAAACTGCGGGATGTGCTTGGCGGCCAGCCAGGAGGTCATCCCCGGCCCGTACACCAGCGTGTCGTCGCCCTGCAACGACGGCAGCCGGCGTTTCAACTCGTCCAGGGTGATCGGCCCGACGGCCTGGCCGTCAGCCACGTAATGCCACACTGCGTCGGACATGGGCGCTCCCGCGATC
>CAYOHG010000604.1:0-2241 GCA_964403685.1 uncultured Planctomycetales bacterium | reverse complement strand
GCCAACGGCACGCCCGACGAGTGCGAGAGCGACTGCAACCTCAACGGCATCCCCTATGAATGCGACCTGGACCCGACCGACCCCGACGGCGATGGCCTGGTCAGCCCCGACTGCAACGCCAACGAAACGCCCGATGAATGCGACCTCGACCCGAGCGACCCCGACGGCGACTACCTGGTCAGCCGCGACGTAAACAACAACCAGACGCCCGACGAGTGCGAGCCGCTGGCCACGCTGCCGCGCGTGGACACCGAACCGACCGGCGGCGTCGACCTGGCCGACTTCGAGCGCAACGTCACACACTACACCTTCGACCTGCTGGTCGACACGCGGCTGCGGGCCGCCGACTGGCTGCGCTGCGAGCTGAGCGCGGACGTCTTCGGCGACATGGACGGCGACGCGACGATCGATGGGTCGTTCTGGCACGCCAGCGATGAAAGCAACTTCGGGCCGCCCCTGGGCAACCTGATGGTCCCCTTCCTGGACGGTGCCAGCAGCGACACGCGCGCGTTCGACACGTTTGTGAGCGTGCCGGGCTTTGAGTTCTTCCAGCCGGCCCTGCTGGACGCGCCCGGCGGCATCGTCTCGACCGACGTGCAGATCGCTGGGCGAGATGCGGCCGGCGGAGTGATCCCGCTGCGCTGGTACGACGTGGTCAGCCGGCCGGCGGGCGAGCGCTTCGCGGCGCTGCGCGTGACCGTCGCGGTCGATCCCGCGCGGGTGCACGGGCTGATCGCCGTCGATGACAACGCAGCGGCGGGGGGCGAGCCGCCGGCGGGATCGGTCGCCTTCGCATCGCTGACGGGCGCGGCCGTTCACACGGCGGGGCCAGCCCAGCCGTTCGCGTTCACGCTCTACGCGACGCCGGCGGCGTGCCCGGCGGACCTCAACGGCGACCGGGTGATCGACCTTGCTGATCTCAACCTGCTGCTGCTGCTGCACTTCGGGCAGCGCGACCTGCCGGCCGACCCGAACTGCCCGGGCGATTCACCCACGCGCTGCGCCGGCGACCTGGATGCCGACCGCGATGTCGATCTGCTGGACCTGAGCGCGATGCTGATCGTGTTCGGGAGCGAGTGTGAGTGAAGGGACAAGGGGCCGAGGGGTCGAGGGGCGGAGGGAACAGGGAACAGGAAACGGGCAACAGGGAATTGGGAACGGGGAACAGGGAAGAAGGTGCGGCGGGAGAAAGGGACCGAGGGCCAGGGCCGCGCCGGCATTCAGCGCCGCGCCCGTCAGGAAGCGGCCTTGCGGACTCATGACACGAGGCAGGTGCCGCTCGCCGATCGCGCCGCATTGCTCTTGCGCTACGCTATTCGTTCTTCGCCATCCGCTTTTCGCTACTCGCTCAGCGCTGTCCGCCCGGAAAGTACAGCACCTGCGACAGCGAAGGCGCGGGAATCTGTCCCGGCGTTACCGCGATCGTCATCGGCCGCAGCGACCAGATCTTCTCCGCATACTCGCGAATCGCGCGATCGCTGGAAAAGCACCCGATGCGCGCGATATTGAGGATCGAGCGGCGCGTCCACTCCGCCGGGTCGTGCCACAGGGCGTCGACGCGCTGCTGCGCTTCGACGTACGCGGGCAGGTCGGCCAGCACCATGTACGGGTCGTGCGGGTTAACGATGCTCTGAACCAGCGATTCGTACAGGCCGCGGTCCTGGCGGCTGAACGTGCCGTCGCGCAGCGCGTCGAGCGCGGCGCGCAGCTCCGGCCGCGCGGCGAGAATTGACTGCGGGTCGTAGCCGGCGCGGGCCGCGGCTACCTCGTCGGCCGTCAAGCCGAACTGGAAGAAATTCTCCGCCCCGACCGCCTCGCGAATCTCGATATTCGCCCCGTCCAGCGTGCCGATCGTCAACGCGCCGTTCATTGCGAATTTCATGTTGCCGGTGCCGCTGGCCTCGGTGCCGGCGGTGGAAATCTGCTCGGACAGGTCGGCCGCCGGGATCAGCCGTTCGGCGACCGACACGCGATAGTCCGGGACGAAGATCACCTTGAGCCGATCGCCGATGGTGGCGTCGGCATTGATGACGCGGGCGACTTCGTTGATCAGCTTGATGATGAGCTTGGCCTTGGTGTAGGCCGGGGCCGCCTTCGCGCCGAAGAGCACGACCCGCGCCGCAGCGCGCTCGGCGGGGTGCGTTTGCAGGTGCTGGTAACGGGCGATGACGCCCAGAATATTGAGCAACTGCCGCTTGTATTCGTGCAAACGCTTGACCTGCACGTCGAACAGCGCATCCG
>CAYOHG010000603.1:0-2246 GCA_964403685.1 uncultured Planctomycetales bacterium | reverse complement strand
GTTCTACTGGACCAACGGGACGCTCTGGCGGGCGGTGTGGGGGCGTTATCAGACCGAGCCAGCGGACCCGCAAAACCCGGCCGGGCCGCAGGTGCCAGACGATGACACCTACGAGATTCAGCATGCCCGCGAGTTTCGTTACGACGACCCGCGGGCGCGGTATCTGGTGACGGATTTCACGACCCCGGGGGTCAGCCCGAACACGTGGACCGTGGAGGGCGACATCC
Source organism: uncultured Planctomycetales bacterium (assembly GCA_964403685.1). GTDB lineage: Bacteria > Planctomycetota > Phycisphaerae > UBA1845 > Fen-1342 > CAYOHG01. The sequence goes on along the minus strand of CAYOHG010000603.1, from coordinate 2,019 downwards.
GTTGGACGGACTATGACGGCGTGACGCCGTATAATGACGCCGTGATCGACGACGGCTTCAGCCTGAGCGAGACGAAGCGCTACCTGGGCGCCGGCGGCGGAGTCGAGACGCTGGACGGGCAGGGCGCGGTGACCGACACGCGCTACCTGCACGGGGACCTGATCGATTCCGCCATGCAGGCCAGCGATGCGGCGGGGCTGTTCAACGGCACGGGCGGCGGCGGTGGTGGTCAGGGTGGTGGACAGGGTGGTACGGCCGTCTCGGCCGTGTCCTACACCGCCTTTGGCGAGTACATCGGCCCGGCGGGCGTCGGCGACGGCTCGGCGCATGCGAATCTCGGCACGCGCTATCAATACGCCGGCGGCTGGGGCTACGAATCGGGCCTGCTTGACCTCCCCGGCGCCTGGGGCTGGGGCGCTTCCGGCTCGGCGTACTCCGGCGCCAATCCGAACCTGCCGCCGATTTCGCTCCAGCACCTCGGCTGGCGGTGGTATCAGGCGGATATTGGGAGATTTGTGCAGCGGGATCCGATTGGGATTGAAGGGGGCACAAACGTCTATGTGTACGCAACATCGTCTCCTGTTGCCTCGGTTGATCCAATCGGGCTGAGGTCACAGGCGGGTCCGCGGGTCAAAGGGCTGCCCAATCCATGGAATACCCAGCTCAAGAATCTTGCGAAAGCACTTCGGACACGAATAACCTGGCGCGTCCTTGGATCTACAACACTCAAGTCCGCCACCGCTTGGTTCGGAGGCGCGGCAACAGTGGGCTGGGGCGCCGGCGAAGTCCTCGTAGCGTGCACACCTATTGAGGACTGGGCCGCCGAGATGCTCGTGCGCGCGGGTGAGTGGGAGGGCGGCTGGGCTGGCGGATCCGACCCGTTGGGTCGCTTCTGCCTGGTTGAGCAGACGACAGTGTGGACACCCGACGGCCCTGCATGCATCGGCGACCTTTCGACTGGTGATGCTATTCTGGCGCCAGACCTCGCGAGTTGTGATGTCGCAGCGGGAATCGTTACGAATATTCGCAAGGGGAGCGTTGCGGCAATCGTGGAAGTGGTGATGCGCGACGAGGTTCTCGAATGCTCGGCGACGCACCCTTTCCTCACAAGTGAGGGTAGGTGGGTCGCTGCCGGAGAGCTTACGGATCGCGATGTTCTTGTCGACGCGAACGGGCAGCCGGTACCAGTTTGCGCGATCCGTGTGCGCCGATGCGAGCCCCCCGTGACTGTGGTGGACATTGCCGTATCCCCACAGAATGCGTTTCTCGTCGGCATGAGCGGGATCGTCGTCCATAATAAACTGTACCCGTGAACGGGGCACTCAGAACGTAGGAGTACAGATGCCAGCTCTGAACGCGTGGTTCCGCAACCGTCCGAAGGGCTGCCGGCGCTGTGGCTCGAGTCAGCTCATTGCCGAAGGTCCCACGGCGGAACAGGACCAGCGATTCTCGGTTAGGTGGCGCTGTGTGGAATGTGGATCCGTGACCGTCATCCCGCCTCGTTGGTGGCAGGTGTGGCTGGTTGTATTGCTGTGGTGGGCGGGGCTGGCGGTGATTCCGTACGTCTTTGTGCGCGTTTCTTCTGTTATCGGCGAGTGGGCTGCGCTGGTTGTGTGCTTAGCGTGGTTGGGGGTTCACCTGTTCAACGGAGTGTGGGTGTACAGGCAGCTACAGTTGTTTCGGCAGACCAAGGAGTCGTAGCACCAGGTGCCGCAGTGGGCACTGTGGCCGGGTGCCGTGGCGACCGCCGTTGCGTCGCCACGATCAGATTCTTCTGGCCGGGGGTGAATTCGTGGGTGCCCGACCCGGACACGTTTGCGATTCTCGCCGCGCGGGAGTTTCGGTATGATGACCCTATGGCCCGCTACGCCGCGATCGACTGGGACGTGAACGGCACGCCGAACGCGGCGGCGTGGACGCTGGCGGGCGAGGTGGCGTGGACGGATTTTGATGCGGGCGGTTCGTCGCCGTGCTGCGACGGGTCGCTGGATGTCGCGACGCCGCCGGCCGAGGACTATG
>CAYOHG010000602.1:0-2249 GCA_964403685.1 uncultured Planctomycetales bacterium | reverse complement strand
GTGCTGCGGACGCGATGGCCGGTCATCGCCGTGCTACGCCCCGGGCGGCGTGCTCCCCGCCGTCGGCGGACCCGCTCGAGGTCAGCCGCAATGCCGCCGCGACGACCTCCTCCTCGGTCGGCAGGACAAGATTCGCGGCCGGCCCCAAGGGCACGTACGTATCGCGGCCAGTCAGCCGGGCGGCGACGAGCGAATCGCCGCCGCGCTCCGCCAGCAAGGCCAGAATCGCCTCGTGCACCCCTCCACTGAAGCGCCCCTCGTCCACGACCAGCACGCGGCCGGTCGCGCGACTCTGCGCCAGGATGAGCTCTTCATTCAGCGGATTAAGCCAGCGCAGATCGACCACCCGCGCGGCGACGCCGTGTTTCTCGCGCAGCGCGCGCGCGGCCCGCAGCGACATGTACAGGCCGTTGGCGTAGGTCAGAATAGTCAGGTCGCGGGCGTCTTCGTGATAAACGCAGCCTTCGCCCAAGGGGATGACCTCGTCCGGCCGGGGGTAGGTCGAGAGCCACTGACCGTCGTTCGGCTCGTACAGGTCCTTGGTCATGTACAGCGCGATCGGCTCGAGAAAAGCTACGACCCGGCCATCCACCTTCGCCAGCGCCAGGCACGTTCGCAACATGCGGGCCGCGTCGTCCCCGCGGGCCGGGGCGGCGATGACCAGGCCGGGGATGTCGCGCAGGGCAGCGATGCTGTTGTCGTTGTGAAAGTGCCCGCCGAAACCCTTCTGGTATCCCAGCGCCTGAATCCGCACGACCATCGGGTTGGGAAACTGCCCGTTGGAAAAGAAGCTGCTGGAGCAAGCTTCGCCGCGAAGCTGGTCGATCGCGTTGTGCACGTATGCTAGGTACTGAATCTCCGGCACGGGCAGCATGCCCAGATGCCCCGCGCCGATCGCCATGCCGAGGATCGACGTCTCGTCGAGAAGGGTGTTGAACACACGCGCCAGGCCGAAGCGCGCCGTGAGGCCGGCGGTCACGTAGTACACGCCGCCGCGGGCCGCCACGTCCTCACCGAAGATCGACATTTCCGGGTATTTGGCCAGCAGGTCGCGCAGGGCCCAGTTGATCAGCACGGCCAGATGTCGCGGCGGCTGGTGCTCCGGCAGGCGCGGTCTGTCCGAGTGCTTCAGAAAACCGGGCGTGCTGTCCAGCGCGAAGGCGTACAGGCGGGCGCTGTCATCCGGCGCTCGGCGGGCTTCGGCCAGCACCGCGTCGGCGTGGTACGGCGCCAGCGGCGCCATGATCTCGGCAGCGCTGGCGAGCTTGCGCGGTTCGCCCAGCTCGTCGGAAAGAGACTGAACCCGCGCGCGGCAGGATTCATACAGCTCGTGCACCTCCGCCGCCGTCATCCAGCCGTTCTCGATCATGATCCGAGCGCTGTTCAGAAGCGGATCGCGCGCCTCGTCCGCTTCGATCTGCTGAATCGTGTGGTATTCAGTCTCCGGGTCGGTGCCGGCGTGCCCCATCAGCCGCACGACCTTGAGATGCAGAAACGCGGGGCGGCGATGGGTGCGGACATAATCCGCCGCGTCGCGCGCCGCGCGGAACGCCTCCGTCAGGTTGGTCCCATCCGCCTGGAAATAGCGCAGGTTCGGCCGCTGGCGATAGTTCGCTTCGATCCAGCCGGCGGCGCTATGAACCGAGATGCCGATCCCGTTGTCCTCGCACACGAACAGGATCGGCACGGGCAAGTTCTGGTACGCCGCGTACGAGCACGCATTGAACGCGCCCTGCGCGACGCTGTGATTGGTCGTTGCGTCGCCGAAGTTGCACAGCACGATCGCATCCGCCGGCAGTTCGCCGTGGTCGCCGAAGATGCGCTTCAATTGCAGCTTGCGGCCGCGCTCCAGCGCCAGGGCCGCGCCGACGGCCCGCGGCAGATGACTGGCGATAGTGCTGGTCTGCGGCGGAATGCACAGCGGCACGCTGCCCCAGACCTTGTGGCGCCCGCCGGAGATCGGTTCTTCCGCCGCCGCCATGAACGAGAGCAGCGTGTCGCGGATGGGATCGACCGCGGGAACCTGCCGGGCGCGCTCAACGACGAGCGCGCCGCTGCGATAATGCAGGAAGGCCGGGTCGTTGTAGCGCAGGCAGCGGCCCAGTACGACGTTGCCCTCATGCCCGGAGCTGCCGATGGTGTAGAAGCCGCGATTCTGGCGACGCAGTCGGCGGGCCTCGAGGTCCAGGTGTCGGCTCAGGACCTGCGACTCGAACAACTCCCGCAGCTCGCCGCCGCTGATGTCCGGA
>CAYOHG010000601.1:0-2252 GCA_964403685.1 uncultured Planctomycetales bacterium | reverse complement strand
GTGGCACTACATCAACCTGTACACCCGCCGCGAATACGCCGAGGTGCTGATCGCGCTCGGGCGGCTGGACGAGGCCGAGGAACATGCGCAGCTCAGCCTGGAGGGTTACTGCGAATTGAACGGCCCCGAGCACTCCGCCACGCGCGCGGCCCGGGCGTTGCTCGAGCGCGTCAGCCAGGCGCGCCTCGAGGCCGCCTCGACCTCGGGCATCCTCGGCGCGGCTGTCCCGTAAGACGTCGAAATCCGCAGCGCTCCAGCAGCGCTGCCACGTGAGCGCTGCCCATGCCGCAATCCCGCACGAACAGCAGCGACCCCGCCCCCGAGCCGACCGCCCGGCTGGTAGCCGCGCTGCGCCGCGGAGACACAAACGCCGCCGGCGAGCTGCTCAGCCAGCACTTTCACTCCGCCATGCGCCGCTTCTGCTGGGGTTATCTGCCGCACGAATCCGACGTCGAAGACGCGGTGCAGGACATCTTCTTGAAGGTCTGCGGAGTCAGCGATCCGCCGGACTATTTCCGCGCCTGGCTTTATCGCATCGCGCGGAATCACTGCCTGAACGTGCGACGCGGGCGCGGCCGGCGGCGCGACGCAACCCCGCTGCCCGAGCTCGAGCCGGTCGCCACCTGGGCCGGCCAGCTCACGCGGCTGGCGCGGCTGGAGCAGCGCTCGCAGGTGTTTCACCTGCTGGCCGCCTTGCCGGAGGAATATCGCGAGGTGCTGCGGCTGCGCTATGTCGAGGAGCTTTCGCGCCTGGACATCGCCGCGGTGCTGGAGATTCCCGAATCGCTCGTCAAGACGCGGCTGTACGAGGCCCTGCGCCGGCTGCGCGAGCACACGTCGCTGCTGGACGAATAAATCCGCGAGTGCGCGAATTCCGAATTGCAGCGAGGGAAACGGGTTGGACCGAACGCCTGCCGGCGGCATGATCCAGCCTGCGGACCGGATGGCGGCGGCGCCTGCCTGCCCGGCCTCGCAGTGGAACAGGGAGTCGCGTTCATGTCCGCGCGCCCGCGAAGGGAATCGAAATCGCGTTGGTCGACGAGCCCGCAGCGCTGGGCCGCGCTGCAAGCCCGCAGCGGTGCCGCCGATGGGGCTTTCGTCTACGCGGTCCGCACGACGGGGGTGTATTGCCGGCCGGGCTGCCGTTCGCGCCGCCCGCGGCGTGAGAACGTGCGGTTCTTCGATTCGCCCCAGCAGGCCGAGCGCTCGGGCTTTCGCGCCTGCCGGCGCTGCCGGCCGAACCAGCCGGCCGATGCGGGCGTGGCGGCGCTGGTCCGCGCGGTGTGCGCGCGGATTGAAGCGTCCGCGGTGTCGATCCCGCTCGCCGACCTGTCCGCTCAGGCCGGAATGAGCCCGTATCACCTGCAACGCCTCTTCAAACGTGCCGTGGGGCTGACTCCCAAGCAATACGAGCTTTCGCTGCGTACCCAGCAGTTCCGCCGCGAATTGCACCAGGAGAGAACCGTGACGCAAGCGATGTATCGGGCCGGCTACGGCTCGGCCAGCCGCGCATACGACGGTGCCCGCCGCCGCCTGGGAATGACGCCGCGGGCGTTTCAGCGCGGCGGCGAAGGGATGACGATCCGCTATGCCGTGGCGCGCAGCAGCGTGGGTGGCGTGCTGGTGGCGGCGACGCGGGCGGGCGTTTGCGCGATTGAGCTTGGCGACAGCGCCGCGACGCTGCGCCGCCGATTGCGAGCACAGTTTCCGCGCGCGGTGTGTGTGGCCGGCGGGACCGCCGAGCAGCGCCAGGCGGCGGCGCTGGCGGAGTACATCCGTCGGCCGGAGGGTCCGCCGCGTCTTTCGCTTGATCTGCGCGGCAGCGACTTCCAGATACGCGTGTGGGAGGCCCTGCGGGCGATTCCGCCGGGCCGGACGGCGACCTATCGACAGGTGGCGGAAGCGATCGGCGCGCCGCGCGCGGCACGGGCGGTGGCACGTGCCTGCGCGGCGAACCGGCTGGCCGTGGCGGTCCCGTGCCATCGGGTCATTCGCGCCGACGGGGCGCTGGGCGGGTATCGCTGGGGCATGCAGCGGAAGCGCGCCCTGCTGGAGCGGGAAGCGGGCGGAGCGACCGGCGAAACGTGAGACCTGGCGAAACAGCCAGACGTTCCGGACGCCGCTGCCGTCCGCCCGGCGGGTGAAACCACCGGCAATGGTCCGCGCGGGCGTGATCCGGGTCGGAGGCCTGGCTTCTTACGGAATCTCCCACCCGGCGGGGACGTTGGTCATGCCTTCGCCCGGATCCTGAA
>CAYOHG010000600.1:0-2252 GCA_964403685.1 uncultured Planctomycetales bacterium | reverse complement strand
GCCGCTGCGAGAGTCGCGTGGCGCCATACAGCGGCGTCGGGCGGCCGACGTAGTCGCTCAGCAGCACGCCCAGTTCGCGGAGGAACCCCTCGTCGCGCGCCAGCGCCGCATACGCCCGTTCCAGCTCGCTCAGCGCGTGCATCAGTGTCTCGGGCACGTAGCGCCCGCCGAACGCACCGAAATAACCCCGCCCGTCAGGCAACCCCGGCTGCATCGCACGCCCTCACCGCATCGAGAAACGCCCGCATGCGCCCCGCGTCCTTGTGGCCCGCGCTGCGCTCCACACCCGACGAGACATCCACCGCCACCGGCCGCAACGCGCGAATCGCCTCCGCCACGTTCTCGGCCGTCAGGCCGCCGGAGACGATCAGCGGGCGACCGATCCCCCGCGCGCGGGCCCACGCAAAGGTCTGTCCGCTGCCGGCCCCGGGGTCAAGCAGGTACCCGTCCACGTCGTACGGTGCCATCCGCTCCCGCAGCGTCGCGCCGTCGTTGTCCGTCACGTCGAAACGCTTGATCACTCGCACGCCGTTTAGCGCCCGGCAGTATCCCGCCGGTTCGTCGCCGTGCAACTGCACCGCATCCAGCCGGACGTATTCGACAATGCGACGAACGTCTTCCAGCGGTGCGTCGACGAACACGCCGACGGTGGCGACGCGCGGCGGCAGGTTCGCGACGATGTGCCGAGCGCCCTGCGGATCGATCCGCCGCTTCGACTCGGTGAAGACAAAACCGAGCGCGTGCGCGCCGAGCCGGGCCGCGGTCCGGGCGTCGTCCAGTGTGGTGATCCCGCAGAACTTAACTTGCGTCACGGTTCTGGATCCACGCTCGACAGCCGTCCATGAGCGCGACGAACGCGTCGCGGTCGCCGGACAGCACGGCTCCGGTCAAGTGCTTCAGCGCGCGTTCCACGCGCGCGTACAGCTCGGGACCAAACGGGTTGAGGCGCTGGATGGCGTAATACAGCGCCGCATCCTCGTCGACCACCGAGTGGGTCGTGGCCATCTGCGAATGGAACGTGGTGCTGCCGATCCGCTCGATTTGCGCATAGGGCAACCCGCTGTCGCGCAGCGTCTGCGCAAACAGCAGGTTCACCAGGTGCGAAAGCCCGAGCACGTTCGCGGCGATACGGTCGTGCTCCTCCAGCGATAACCGCACCAGCGTCGCGGCCGTTCCGCTGAACAGCGCCTCCAAGCGACCGGACGCCTCCGAGTCGCCGCAATCGCAGATGCACACCACCTTGTCCGAGAGGGTTCGCGCCGACGGCCCGAACATCGGGTGCAGGCTGGCGTAGCGCATTCCGCCGGCGCGCGCCTGCGCAATCGCGCCCGACAGGTGACCCTTCAGGCTGGCGATGTCGCCGGCCACCCCCGTGTACGCCAGCGCGCTGAGCGCTGCGATCGCGTCGACGGTTTGCTCCAGCGGCGTGGCCAGCAGCGCCAGCGTCGTGCCGCGCAGCGCTTCGGCCAGCGCCGGCTGCGGGTCGTCGCCCGCGCGAAGGTCCCGCCGGTCGAAGAGCGTCACCGTGTGGCCCTGGTTGGACAAAAAACCGTCCAGCCAGCGACCCATCCGGCCGCGCCCGCCGATGATCACGATGCGCTCCGGTGACCCGCCGGCGCCGCGGTAGCTGTGCCGCTCCTGTTCGATGCGCGACTCGGCGATCAGGCTCTGGAAGATGTTGCGGGCCAGGGCGGGCGCCAGACCCAGCGCGGTCGCAGTCTGCGCGGCGCGCGCCAGCACCTGCCGCTCCATATCCCAGTCGCGCAGCGGTTCGCCGGCGGCGCGTTTCTCTACGCTGATGTCGCGCACCAGGGCCATCCGCCGGGCGATCAGGCTCAGCAGTTCGGCGTCGACGCGACGCACCTGTTCACGCAGGCGGTTCAGTGCTTCGGCCATGGCTCAGCACCGCCGCCGCGCTGGATCGACGCGGCCCAGCAGCTCCGCCAGCTTCACGCCGGGGTCGGCCGCGCGCATCAGGGCCTCTCCGACGAGCAGCGCGTCGCAGCCCGCCGCTTCGGCGCGACGCACGTCGGCGCGGGTGTGAATCCCGCTTTCCGCGACGGCGATGCAATCGTCGGGAATGCGCTCCGCCAGCGCCAGCCCGCGCTCCAGGCTTACCTCGAATGTATCCAGATCGCGGCTGTTGACGCCGATGATCTCGGCGCCGCAGTTCAGCGCCCGGCGCAGCTCATCCGCCTGGCTCGGTGTGAACCCGGCCGCGTGCGTCGTGTTCGAGGACACGGATATCGGGT
>CAYOHG010000599.1:0-2256 GCA_964403685.1 uncultured Planctomycetales bacterium | reverse complement strand
GGTGTCGCCCAGCCGCACCGGCCGCTCGATCAGCAGGATCAGCCCGGACACGAAGTTGGCGAAGATCTCCTGCAAGCCGAAGCCCAGGCCGACCGAGATTGCCGCGATCAGCCACTGCACGTGCGACCAGTGCACGCCCAGGGCGTTGAACGTGGCGGTGGCGCCGAAGATGGTCAGCAGGTAGCGCGAGACGGCGGTAATGGCGTAGCGTGCGCCGGAATCCAGCGGCAGGCGCTGGAGTAAGGCGATCTCCAGCAGTCCGGGCAGGTTTCGGACGGCGATCCAGGTGATCGAGGCGATCAGCAGCGCCAAAATCAGGTCTGCCAGCGTGGCGCCGTTCTCCCACAGGCTGATGTTGCGAAGCACCGCCAGCGCCGGCAGCAGGCTCGACCAGACCAGCCAAACCGCCAGCACGACCGCGACGAAGATGCCGCTGAAAAGCAGCCGGCGGGTCTGCGAGCCGATCGACACCAGGTCGATCTCGCTGTCGGAGACGGCCTCACCGGGCGCCCCCGGAGTGGCCACGAACCGCCCGGTGGCGGACATGCGCGCGCTTTCGTCCGCGGAGCGCTGCGCCGCTTCCATTGCCGCCAGTCGTTTCTTCTGGGCCTGCGCGATGGCGAGCTTGCGGCGTTGCAGCAGCAGCCAGCGCTGCAACAGAGCGTAGATCAGCACCCCGGCGCCGCACAGCAGCAGGGTCAGCCACAGCCGCGCGCCCAGCCGCTGGCCTGCGTAGGCATAGCCGACCCAGCCGGACAGCGCGACACCCAGCGGGGCGGCGATTCCGAGCACGTACCACAGCCAGCGCAGGCGGTGCCCCCAGCCGTTGGGGTTCGCAGATGTCGTCTCGAAGAAGACCCCGCGCTGCGGATGAAAGATGATGGCCAGGAAGACCGCGCGGATCAGGGCGTTGACGATCAGGGCCAGCCGGCCAAGCGAATCGCGGTAGGCGCTGTTGGCCTGCGAATCGATCAGGCTGATGACGAACATCAGCAGCGCCGCCAGCGGCGCCAGCCAGGCCAGGCCGCGCCGCAACACCCGCAGAGCCCGATGCGGCCAGTGAAAGTAGCTGCCGCCCAGACCCTGCACGCGCGCCACGTGCATCAGCAGCAGCAGCGGCGCCAGCGTGCCTGCGGCGCGCATCAGGCCGGTCGACACGGCCCGGGCAAACTCGGGCGCTTCAGGCGACCAGGCCGACGGCAGCGCCAGCGCCGCCAGCAGCGCCGGCCACGGCGCCGCCAGCCGCACGGTGGCAGCCAGGGCCCCCAGCGTGTCGGCGTATTGCAGGTGCCGCGGCTTGGACGCTTCCGCCGCCAGTTGGCGCAACCGCTGGGCCAGCGGCAGCCGCAGCACGAACAACAGCAGCGGAATGACCATCAGCGGGGCCAGGGCCGGATTCGCCTGGACGCCGCGCAGGTTGCTGCGGAGCACCTCGAGCCAGTTGGCCGGAGCGGTCAGCCAGCGGGCCGCCGCCGGCAAGTTGAGCAGGTCGGCCAGGCTCAGCGGCGTCGAGTCGCGTGTCCAGAGAATGCGCTCGTCGATGAACTGGACGTATTGCTCGGTCAGGGAGATCAGCTCGCTGACGGCGGCGTCCAGGCCAGCCACCTGCGAGACAAACTTGACATAGTCCTCGGCCAGCGCGGACAGCAGCTCTTTCTGCGTCGCGAGCAGCTTGCGGACCTGCTGCTCGAAATCGGCCCGGCGCGCCGCGGACGTCCCCGCGGGCAACGACGCCAGGGCCGCCTCGACGGTCGGCTCGATATCGCCCAGCGCCCGGCGCTTCGACTGTGTTTCGATCGCTTTGAACTGAGCGTCGGCTATCTGGGCCTGGCGCGCCCGGCGCTCGCGGCGATGCGGGCGCAGGTCGGGCAGCCCGGCCCGCAGGGTGCGCAGCAACTGGCCGACGACCTGAGAGAACTCGGCTGCCTCGACCTGGTTCCGCACGTCGGCGAACTCGCTGCGAATGGTGCCAGTCAGCGCGGCCACCTCGGCCTGACGCGCCACCAGCGCATCGCGTTGCGGCGCCAGCTCGGCCCGTCGGCGCGCCAGTTCGGCATTCACGTCGGCGAGTTGCTTGAGCACCGGGTCGATCTGCACCGCGGCCGCTTCGCGCTCGGCCTGGCGGGCCGCGGCTTCGGCTTCCTGGGCCTGCCGGCGCGTAACCTGCTCGCGCAGCCGCGCGCTGCGCTGCTCGGCCTGCGAGGCCTCGCGGGCGGCCTTGTCGTAGCGCGCCGTCAGCAGCTCGCCGGCCGCCTG
>CAYOHG010000598.1:0-2261 GCA_964403685.1 uncultured Planctomycetales bacterium | reverse complement strand
GTTGATGACCGTATTCGGCCAGGTCGAAGTGGCCGACGAACCCACCGCGCGGAACTCAAACTTGTTGCCGGTGAAGGCGAACGGCGAGGTGCGGTTGCGGTCGCCGGCGTCGCGCGGGATGGGCGGCAGGGTCGTCGCGCCCAGGTCCAGCGACCCGCCCCGCAGCGTCCGCCGCGGCGCGCCCTTTTCCAGTTGCTCGACGATGTCGGTGAGCATGTCGCCCAGGAAGATGGAGATGATCGCCGGCGGCGCCTCGTTGGCGCCCAGGCGGTGGTCGTTGGCCGCGGAGGCGACCGAGGCGCGCAGCAGGTCGGCGTGCAGATCGACAGCCCGCAGGACGGCGCACAGGAATACCAGGAACTGCATGTTGTTGTGGGCGTCGTCGGAGGGGTCCAGCAGGTTTGCGCCCGTGTCGGTCGACATCGACCAGTTATTGTGCTTGCCCGAGCCGTTGATGCCTGCGAAGGGCTTCTCGTGCAGGACGGCCTGCAAGCCGTAGCGCGGCGCAACGCGCTTGAGCGTCTCCATCACCACCATCTGATGGTCACAAGCCAGGTTTGAATTCTCAAACACCGGCGCGATCTCGTACTGCCCGGGAGCGACTTCGTTGTGCCGCGTCTTCACCGGCACGGCGACGCGATACAGCTCGCGCTCCACCTCGGCCATGAACGCCAGCACGCGCGGGGGAATCGCGCCGAAGTAGTGATCTTCAAGCTGCTGACCCTTGGGCGGTCGGGCGCCGAACAACGTGCGCTCGCAGACCACCAGGTCCGGCCGGGCGTAGTACAGGTTGCGATCGACGAGGAAGTACTCCTGCTCGGCGCCCACCGTGGTGTACACGCGCGATACGCCCGCATCGGTACCGAAGATCTTCAGAATGCGCATCGCCTGCGCGGATAGTGCGTCCATCGAGCGCAGCAAAGGAGTTTTCTTGTCCAGCGCGGCGCCGGTCCACGAAACGAACGCGGTAGGAATGCACAGCGTGACACTGTTCTCGCCGCGCAGCAGAAACGCGGGGCTGGTGGCGTCCCAGGCGGTGTAACCGCGCGCCTCGAACGTGTTCCGCAAACCGCCGGAGGGAAAGCTCGATGCATCCGGTTCGCCCTGGCAAAGGTTGGCCCCGCTGAGCTGGTAGAGCATTCCGCCTTCGCCGTCGGGCACCACGAGCGAGTCATGTTTCTCGGCCGTCAGCCCGGTCAGCGGCTGGAACCAGTGACAGTAATGCGTGGCGCCGTTCTCGATCGCCCAGTCCTTCATCGCCGCGGCCACGCCATCGGCCACCGCAACATCGAGCGGTTCGTGCCGCTGAATGGTGCGCATCAGCTTGCGAAAGACCTCCTTGGGCAGCCGTTGACGCATCACGCGCAGGCTGAACACATCGCAGCCGAAGTAGGACTCGGCCCGCGGCGGGACCGAGTGATTCGAGTTCGAATTGCCATTCCAGGACAATGCGGCTCCCAGCGCGTCACGACGGGTGCTGATACTGGCCATTCCGTGCTACTCCAGAAAGTGGACCGTCGGAATTGTACGATATATCGGCCGTGTTTGAAGGACCGCCATACCGCCACCAGGCACGACCGAGCGGCACCGGGCGCCGCCTGCCCGAATGGCCGTCAAGCTGAGGAGCGCGTCATGCAACAGAGCGCCGCCCGCCGGGAGGATTGGAAGACACTGCCGCTGCCGCGAAAGCGAGCCCGACTGGCGCTGGAGCGGTCGTATTCACCCGAGCAGTACGCCGAAATCGCGCTGGGGTTCATCCCGCGCGAAATGGAGGACAAGTGGTTCATCTTCCTGGAAGCAGATCGGCTGTACCTGCACCGTAGTTGGACAGGCTTCTGCCTGTATGAAGCTCGCTTCGAGCAGCGCGACGGCCGGTATCACATCGCCGAGGCATGGGTGAACCGCAGCCGGCGGCAATACACGGAAACCAATCTCACAGTCGATACCGAGCAACTCGCGTTCCTGATCGACCGACTGTTGCTGGGGCTGAGCTTACCCGTCCCCAACCCGCGCGGTGCGCCGCCGGGGTTGCACGCGTTGCAGGCGTTTTCGCTCTTTGGCGATGCGCGCGCCCGGAATGAACCGCTGCCGAAGCGCTTCAGCATCGTCCCCGCGTCGACGGAACGGCCGGTCCCACCCGAGAGTGTGGATGGCGGCGCGACCGAGCCCTGATCGGTCGCCGCAACGGCAGAGCACACTCGTGGACCACAGCCGCCCCCGGCTGTGTCTTTCGGTGTGCATGGAGCACAGCCGCCCCCGGC
>CAYOHG010000597.1:0-2265 GCA_964403685.1 uncultured Planctomycetales bacterium | reverse complement strand
CCGCCCAAGGATCGCCGCCGCATCAACCAGACGGTCAACGACCTGCTCGATCAACTGCTGCGGCTGAAGCTGACCGATTCGTTCTGTGGCTTCAAGGCGCATCGGGTCGCCGCCCTGCGGCGTCTGCGGCTGGACGAGCCCGGTTACGCGTTTCCGCTGCAATTCTGGGTCCAGTGTGTGCGCGCCGGTCTGCGCATCCGCGAGCTCGCCGTGCCGCGCATCTACCGCGATCGCAACCGCCTCTTCGGCGGGACGCTCGACGATCCGGCGGCGCGGCTGAGCCACTACCTCGAGGTGCTGCTGCGCGAGCTGCGACGCGAACCATCCGGCACCGCTTCGGCCTGTAACCAGACACTGTACCGCTGTCCGCAGGGTGAATGATCCGCTACGAACGACTGATCACGCCGCGCGAACCGTTCGGCCTGCTGATCGAGCCGGAGCCGGCGACGATCATGGCCGCGCTGCGCGGTCCGCCACCGGCCGGCGACGCTTTCATCCTGGACAGCACAATCGGGCAGCTTCGCGCCAGCCTGCGCGCCCGGCTGGGGCTGAGGCGGCCGGTGATCGCCAGCGGGCATCAGGCCGAGTTCTTCCACGCGGGCGTGCTGGCCAAGAGCCTTGCGGCCGATGCGATCGCGCGGCGGGTCGGCGGCGAGAGTCTTTTCGTATCCGTGGACAGCGACCTGCCGCATACGCGGGTGCTGCGATTCCCCGTGCTTGACACCGCCGCACCCGCGGTCAGCGCCGGCGCCGTGCAGCAGCGAAGCCTCGCGATGCCCGGCTGGCGGGCCGATCTTCCGCTGGAGTCGCAGCCGCGCGCACCGCGCCAAGAGTGGGAAGCGCTGCTGGGCGAGCTGGCGGGCCGCGGCCGCTCGGCATCAGCGGACACCGCGATCCCGCTGATCGCCGAATCGGTGCTTCGTTCGAATTCCGACAGCGTGGACGGCCGTGATGCCTGCGAACAAGCCCGCCGCACCGTTGAGCAATACCTGGGGGCACACACCGATCACGAGCAGCGCGTGTCGGCCCTGTGCGCGCTGGCGGAGTTTCGAGCGTTCGTGGCGCACCTCGCGCTGCGGGCTGGCGAGTTTGCGCAGGCCTACAACGTGGCGCAGCGCGAGTATCGCCGCGCGCACCGCGTGCGCAACGCACAGCGTCCGGCCCCGCTTCTGGCAATCGAAAAGGGGCGCGTCGAGCTGCCATTCTGGGTCTATCGCGGCGGCGCGCTTCGCCGGCGCCTGTGGGTTCGCACGGACGCGAACGCCGTTCGGTTTTTCGCCGGAGACGAGCCGCTCTCGAGCGGCTCAGGCGACGAGCTGAGGCACGGCAGCTTCCACGAGCAGCCCTGGCTACTGGAGCGCGCCGGCTGGCGTCTGCGCCCGCGGGCGCTGGCGCTGACCGCGTTCCTGCGCTTGTTTGTCGCCGATCTGTTCATTCATGGCATCGGCGGGGCCAAGTACGACGAAATGACCGAGCACTTCGTCGAGCGGTTCTTCGGCGCTGCCGCGGCGCCGGCCTGTTGCGTGACCGCCACGCTGCATCCGCGCGTGCCCAGCGCGGCGGTTTCCCTCGCTGATGTTGCGGCGGCGCGCGCGGCGCTGCGCGACGCGCAGCACAATCCACAGCGGCACGCCAGCGACATCCCGCCCGAGCTGCTCGAGGAGCGGCAGCGCTGGATCGCCGAGTGCGTCCGGCTGCGGCGCGCGGACCGCTCGAATCGCGCAGCGCGGGCCGAAGCGCGCCGCCGCATCCGCGCGGTCAATGCCGCCATCCTGTCGCGCGTTCCGCTGATCGAGGCACTGGCGGCGCGCCTCGCGGAAGTTGGGCGCCGCTGGGATCTTGCCTGCATCGCCCGCGACCGCGAGGTGTTCTTCGGGCTGCACGCGCTGGACGACCTGTCCCGCTTGAATGAACTGCTGCGGGCCAGCTTCGTAGAGAGGGCGTAGCCTGGGTGCAGCGGCCTGAATCCCGAGACGCGCGATGATCCGCCGGGCGCGCGCCGGTGGTGCGCCGACGAGGCCTGCGAGGAGATTCCGCGGTGACCGCAACGCCGGCAGCTCGCCGACCGCGTACCTTGTTGCTGATCGCTGCCGCGCTGCTGGTCGTCTACATCGTCTGGGGCTCCACCTATCTGGCGATCCGCTTCGCCGTCGAGACCCTGCCGCCGTTCTTGATGGCTGGCACGCGTTTTCTGCGCGCGGGGGTGCTGCTGGCGGCGCTGGCGGGCAGCACGGCGCGCCGCGCCGCAACGGCGGCGCACTGGCG
>CAYOHG010000596.1:0-2266 GCA_964403685.1 uncultured Planctomycetales bacterium | reverse complement strand
ATCTTGGGGCGGGCCCGCAGGCGAAGCTGGCGATGCATGCGGTTGATGCCGTCAAGCATGACCGCGCGGGTCTGCTCCACCAGCTCGCTGTACAGCATCGGCAGCATCGACGAGCGATAGCGAACCGAGTCCTCAACCAGGATGATGACACCCACGCCGCCGACCTGCGTGTCGTGGTCGGCGTTCCAGTTGTCCTCAACCGCCTTGATGATCACCAGAAACAACTTGGCGTCGCCGTGCCAGACGTAGATGCTCTCGATGTGGTCCAAATCGTGCCGATCACCCAGCCGGGCCAGCTCCAGCTCGTTGACGATCAGCAACACCACCGGCAGCCCCGGCCGCAGTCGGTGGGCCTCGGCGGCGAAACGCCGCACGTCCATGTCGCCGATGCGCAACATGGTGATCACCAGGTCGAAGCGCTGCTCGTGCAGCGCTTCCAGCGCGGCCTCGCCGGTCGCGACGCGCGTAACGCGCGGCGCGTGCGTCAGGCCGAGGTCCACGTACTCCGAGTAGATCAGCTCCGTCAGCAGCCCGTCTTCTTCGAGCGTGAAGGCGTCATAGGCGGTGGAGACCAGCAGGATCTGCTCGACGCGCCGCGGCATGAGGTTGGGGAAACGCCCCAGCCGCCACTCGTGGCCGGTCGATTCGTCGGCTCCGGGGCGTTCATCGCTAATGCTCGGCGCGGCGCTCATGTGCCCTCCGGGTCGATGGACCGTTGCCGTCGGCATCATACCGCGAGGTTCGCGCGTGGGCCTGCGATCACGGTGTCACACGGAGCTGGATGGAAAGGCGCGCGCCCGTCAGCCGCCGCAGACGCTCAATCCGAAGTTCACCAGCAGCAGCCAGAGGTCATCCAGGTCGATGCAGCCGCCGGCATCCAGGTCGGCGGCGGGGTTGTAGCCCGGAGGACCGGCGCACGAGCCCACCGCCGACAACCGCAGCGCGCAGCTCCCCCATACGCACGACCGTTGGCAGCGGCCCGCGCGTCGTCAACACAAACCCCGAAGATCCGGACAGACGTAAGTTCCCGTGTACCGATGCCGGCGGGATGCGCCGTGCGATTGTCTCGCTGCCGGCGGCGAATCCGTCGCCCAGCGAGAGCAGCACGTCGGGCGTGTGGACCAACAACTCGTGATGCGCTCGCCAAAGACGGACCACCGCGTCCGGAAACTCGTGCGTCGCGGTGCGCTCGAGCCAGGCCCGCGCGTCAAGCCAGGCCGAACCGTGCGCATCACTGTCGTGCGCGGACTCCAGCAAGTCCAGCAGCCGCAGCGGGTCGCCGCGCACCGCGAAGTAGCGGTAGCGCCCGGCGTCGTGTTCGATGCGGGCCTCGCCGTCGCACCCCAGCACGCAGACCGCGCCGCCGTCGTCCACGAAGCTGGCCAGCTCGACACCCTCCAGCCGCAGCGCATCGCGGGCCACGCGCTGCGGATCGCGCGTGTGCACCGCCGCGTAGCTGACCACACCCCACTCGGGCACGACGCAGTCGCCCGGCCGCTCAAGCCGATCGCCGACGCGATAACCCAGCCGCCGCAGGCCCGCCGCAATCGAGCGCCATGCGCTGGGTACCAGATTGTGGCCATGGTCGGACATCAGGGTGATATGCAGGCGACCGCGGTGCTCGAACGCGAGTCGACGGCAGGTGCGTTCCACGCGTGCCAGGGCCGCGAGGTGCCCCGGGCGGCCGAAGCTGTGGCCGATACCCGAGGTGCTGACGACGTAGGCGATGAACGGGCCGCGGGGCGCGCGCCCGAATCGCTGCGTAATCCGCCCCAGCTCGTGATCCAGCCAGCGATCCGGATGGTCGTACGCCCACAGGTGGGCGATGTTGTCCAAGGAGTAATCGACCGCGCGCAGCCAGGGGGCCGCCGCCCCGCCCAGATACGAGCGCACCGCGCTGCTGCGCCGGCGGCCATCGAAGTAATCCGATTCAACCGCCGGGCAGGGAACCAGCCCGAAAAAATCCGCCAGGCACGGATCGGTCATCACCGGGTAGGGACTGATGATGCGCGTCGGCGGTCCGAACAGACGCAACCGACCGGCCCACCATGTTTCATCCACCAGCGCAAACGGAACACTGTCGAGAATGACGAGCAAATGCGGATCGTCCGGGCCGGGCGCCGCGGCCGGCCAGTCGACCACCTGCTCGGTCGAGCCGTCCTCGTCGTCGTCAAACAGCAGACGCACCACCCGCTGACGCGCGTCGCTTTGCTCGCCGTACTCGGTCCGACCGTCGCCGTTCAGGTCGAACCACGCAGTCCGACCG
>CAYOHG010000595.1:0-2271 GCA_964403685.1 uncultured Planctomycetales bacterium | reverse complement strand
GCGCCTTCGACCAATCCAGCGTCAGCGTGGGTTGAAACACGCGGTCGATGCGCACGACGTTGGGCCAGCGGATTTCGAACTCGGCCTTCGCCGGGTCCGGTTCGACGGCGGTCTTGGGCGTCGGGGGCGGCGGCGGGCCGTCCTCTCCCCCTTCATGCGGCAAGAAGGTAAACGGCACGCCGAAGATGTTCACGTACTCCGGCTCAAACAGTCCCGTTTCCGGGTTGACCTCGTAAGACGTGCGCCGCAAGCCGCGGCCCACCACCTGCTCGCACAAAAGCTGGCTGGTGAAGGCCCGCAGTCCCATGATGTGGGTCACGGTCTTGGCGTCCCAGCCCTCGGAAAGCATGCCGACGGAGATGACGTTCTGAATCTTCTCGCCGGGCTGACCCGCCTTGCCCACCGTGTCCACGGTCTGGCGCAGGAGTTCCGCCTGCTCCGCCTTGGTCAGCTTGCGCTCGACCGGCGCGTCCTGCTCCTCCGCATCATCGGTCTCGTCCGACGCTGCCACCGTCGCGGCGGGCTCTTCCTTCGCCTCGGCCTCGTCCAGCACCCTCGAGTCGATGTGCAGGATGCGCTCGGGGTCGCACAGCTCGTCAATGTGGATGCGCTTCGTGTCGAAGGCGTGCTTCACCCGCGCCGCCGTCTCCGTCCGGTTGCAGACGGTGATCATCACCGGCGGGGTGGGCAGCTCGGCCTCGCGCCAGGCCTTCCACGCCTCCAGCCAGTCGTACCCGAGCAGGTAGTAGGCGTTCAGCACCAGGTCGGGCAGCGGCTCCTCGGGATTGGCTCGGCGGTTCAGGTCGTCCTTCACGTCGGGGTCGTTGTAGATGTGATAAAGCCGTGACTTGTAGGTCCTGGCGTCGGGCACCGCGTCGTCGCGTACCACCACCCGCGGGGTCTTCACCAGCCCGGACTCGATGGCGTCGTTGAGGCCAAAGTCGCTGACGATCCAGCCGAACAGCGCCTCCTCGCTGCTCTTCTTGCCCGACGGCGTGAAGGGGGTGGCGGAAAAGTCGTAGCAGGTGAGGATGCCCCGCGAGCGATGCAACCGGTCCAGCCCGCCGATCCATACCGTGGCCTCTTCGGCGCTGTCCTTCAGGTCGCGGGCGCGAAGGTACTTGCCTTCTGCTTCCCAGTTGACGCGCCAGGCGTGATGCGCCTCGTCGTTGATGACGAGCAGGTTATGGGCGTTTGCCATCTCGCCTAGCACTTCGCGGGTGTAAGCTTCATCGCTCTTGACGCCGCGCTTGTCCACGCTGCGGCGCTTCTTGACCTGCTCCTCGCTCTCCCAGGCCAGGGCGTGCCAGTTGCGAACCAGCACCTTGCCTTGCCGCAGCTTGTCGAGCAAGGCCGAGGGCACGATGTTGAACGCTTCATAGTAGTTGCCGACGCCCGCCGGCTCCAGCACAGCAAGCCGGCTCTTCACCGTAAGTCCAGGCGCGATCACCAGCACGTTCTTCGAAAAGCGCGCATCCTGCGGCGCGGCCACCTTGTTGAGGATGTGCCAGGCGATCGTCATCGCCATGACGATGGTCTTGCCCGTGCCGGTGGCCATCTTGCAGCACTGGCGGGCGAATGCCCCGCCGTCGCCGGGAATCTCGATCCCCACCCGCTCGGCGGCGGGCGCTTCCAAGAGCCAAATCAGCGTCTCGACGGCTTCCAACTGGCAGAAGAAGAATCGCCGCCCCTCGAACTCCTCCGGGTCGCGCCAGTGCTCCAGCAGGCGCTTGGTGATGCTGGTGACGCCCGGATACCCCGCCTCTCGCCACGCCTTGACGCGAGGGCGAATCTGATTGACCAGGGGGATTTCGATAGAGATGCCGGGATCGTCAAAGGCCCGGGAATCGCCCGACGCGACGACGTACCCCGCCGGGCGGCGGCCCTCCACCAGATCGAAGGTGCGCGTTTCGCGCTCGTAGCGCCAGTGCCGCGCCGGCTCCTCGTAGGGCGAGTTGATAATGAGGCGATCAATGGTGGTGCGCGCCACTACTCCACCTCCATGACCTTCAGGCTCTCGATCCCCCGGTCGTCCACGATCTTGACCGCGATGCGCTTGTGCTCGCCCGCCTCGAAGGGCAGCGACACCGTGCCCCGGTAGGCTTCGATCCGCTCCTCGTCAATTTCGGCCTTGAGGTTCTTCGCCAGCCGCGCCCAGCCCTCGTTCGCCCCCGCCATCGGGAAGAAGACCTGACGCGGGTAGAGGCTGCGCCCGTCGTAGTCGGTATCGAGCAGCCAGACGGCGATTTTATCTTCGCCGCCCGATTCGAT
>CAYOHG010000594.1:0-2272 GCA_964403685.1 uncultured Planctomycetales bacterium | reverse complement strand
GGCCCAACCCCCGCCCAGCAACCTATCCAGCGCGGGCCAGCCGCTGGAACGCAACGGCCCGCGACCGCGGTAGCCCCACTGAATCCGCCGTACCCGCTCCGTCAACTGCTCCGCCCAGGCCGGGCCGGGTTCGGATTCCAGCGGCAGTCGAGCCGGCTCCATACATACCTAATATAAGCCGAACTTCTGGAGTTGGCAACTTCATTTGTCCCGCCTGCGAAAAATCCTGCTTCCCGCCGGCGCAGCCTCGCGGCTCACGCGAACGACCGCCAGCTCGCACGGCTCAGGCGTTCGACCCGAGGATGGCCAGCTCGCGCGCCGCCGGCATGGCCATGGAAGGCGTGATGCCAGCCGAAGCAGAAGTCGCGGGCGCACGGTGGCACAAGTACCGCCCCAGCGAACGGATGGCGTGATCGCTCGTATGGAAGACCGGCACGCCGCCGGCCCGCAGCGCATCCACCAGCGGATCGTACGCCTTGCCCGTGTCGACCACCGCGACCAGCGGCTTGCGCGAATCGTGCGCCACGCGCGCCAGGCGCTGCGCGACCGAATCCGCGCGCCGCAGTTCGTCCGGCAGGGTCCGCAGCGCCGGCGTCATCGGCACGATGCCCACCACCGCCGCATCCACCTGCTCGCTCTCCAGCATCAGGCGCACGCAGGATTCGTACACCTCGTCGTTGGACATGGGCGTCAGGTCGAGCGGGTTGCGCGCGTTGACCAGGCGATCGACCCCGTGCTGTGCCAGCACGCGCCGCAGGGCCTCGGTCTCGGAATCGGTCAGCGTCGCGACTTCGACCTCGTAGCGGGCGCCGCGGATGGCATCCGCCATTCCGACGGCCTCGTAGCCGGCGTTGCTGACGACGGCCACACGCCGCCCGCGCACCTCCTTCGAATGCAGGCTGGTGGCGAGGTCCATCAGTTGCTGAAACTCGCTGAAAGTGTCGATGACCAGAGCCCCGGCCTCGGCCGCGGCGGCCTGGCAGACATCGTAGTCCCCTGCTACCGAGGCGGTATGCCCGGCGGCCGCCGAGCGCCCGGAAGCCGTACGTCCCGCCTTGTAGAGGATGACCAGCTTGCCGGCCTGCGTGGCGCGGCGGGTTGCGCGCAGAAACGCCAGCCCGTCGAGGTCCTGGAAGCCCTCTGCATACACACCAATGGCATCGACGTCGCTGCGCTGGGCGACCGCGTCGAGCAGATCGGCCAGCGTCAGGTCGAACTGGTTGCCCAGCGAGATCGCCAGGGCCGGGTCGAGCGATTCCAGGTGACTCATGCGCGTCAGCATGAACGCGCCGCTCTGCGAGATCAGCGCGGCGCGCCGTGCCGGCGCCGACCAGCGGCTGTCGAATTTCTCCGCCGGCACAAAGAATGTGTCGTAGCGCCCCGGGCGCGATTGCAGGCCCATGGAGTTCGGGCCGAGAAAGACCGGGCCGGCCGGGTTCTCGCGCGCCCGAGCGATCGCCTCCCGCACGCGCGCGTTCAGCTCATCGCTGCCCTGCGTCTCGCCCACGCCCCCCGGGATCAGGATCACCGAGCGGGCTGCGCCGGTCGCCACAATCTCGTCGACGATGGCCGGGAGCTGCTTCGAATCGACGGCGACCACGAGCAGATCGACCGGCGGATTCAGTTCCTTGAGTCCGCGCACGCAACGCACCCCGTCGATCTCCCTGGCGCCATCCCGAATCACGGTCAACCGCTCGCGCGGAAACCCGCTGCGAATCGCGTTGTTCAGGATGATCCGCCCGAAATTCATCGACGTGGCCGAGACGCCCAGCACGGCGATCGTCTGCGGTTCGAGCAGCCGCATGACGTGATCCGCCGGCCGCGCCGCCCGGGCCACGGCCGGGGCGCCCAGCCGGCCGCGGCCGTCCAACGGCACCAACCGCTGGGCGCGGAAACTGAACGGGTTCACTTCCAGCTCGATGATCCGCGGCTGATCTCCCGCGCCCGCGGCGCAGAACTGCCGCGCAATGGACAGAAACGCCCGGAAACAGCGGAGCAGTTCGCCGTCGGAGACCATTCGGCGATGTCCACGGGCGCGGCCGCTGAGCGTCTCGTAGGCCGCGGTGCGACGGAACAGGTCAAGAAACGCGCTGGGCGTAGTGTCGGCGACGACCGCCTTGGCCACCGCGACGCCCGGCAGCATGCTGCGGGCCAGAAACTCCGTATCCACCCCGCCCAGCCCGGCCGCGATCACCGGGCCGAATTCGCGCGTCGCGCGAATGCCCACGAAAAGCTCGTCGCCGAAACCGGGCGCCTCGCGCGGAACGTATTC
>CAYOHG010000593.1:0-2282 GCA_964403685.1 uncultured Planctomycetales bacterium | reverse complement strand
GGCATGCAGCGGTGCGTCCGTCTCGACCTGGATGACGGCGAGGTCGTGCGCCTGGTCGACGGCGATGATCCGCGCGGGCCGGTTCTGCTTGTCCGCGAAGGTAACGCGCACGTCGGTGGCTTGCGCGACGACGTGCGCATTGGTGACGATGAAGCCGTCAGGATGGATCACGACGCCCGAACCCACGCTGCTGACGCGCTGCTCGTAGGTGCGCGGGCGGCCGAAGTCGAAGATTTCGTCCCATAGCGATCCGGCCCCCAGCATCTGCACGCGACGAACGCGTGTGGTGCTGAGGTTTACCACCGCATCGCGGCACTGCTCGAAGACCTCGACGACCGGGGTGCGGCGCCGATCGACGGGCGCATCCTGAGCCAGCGCCGCCGGCCCCAGACCGGTCAGCGCCAGCCAGAAACCGAGCACGGTCCCAACGCGACACAACACCATCCCAGCCTCCTGCCGTGGGGGCGAAGAACCCGCGAGCCACGCCCGCCCGCCCGTCTGCCCGTCTGCCCGTCTGCCCGCCTGCGGCCAGCGCACCGCAGCTCTGGACGGGCGCCCGCGACATTATATTCGACGTAGCCGGCGCGTCGTTCCGTCGGAATCGCGCGCTTGCAGGGAATCGCATCGCCGCGGATAATACCCAGCCTGCATGGACTTCATTGACAAGTCGCGGCGCTGCTGGGCCGGAGAGGCTACATGGGACCGACGCTTCGGGCGTTGCTGGACCTGCAAGAGATCGATCTGCAGATCGTTGAGATTCGCGCCCAGTTGCGGCGTCGAGAGCGGTTGATCGCGACGCAGGAAAAAAAGCTGGAGACCTGCCGGGCCGAGCTCAAATCCCATGAGGAGCAAATCCGGCGGGCCCAGGCCGAGTTTCATGCCGCCGACGTCGAAGTCAAGGCCCGCAGCGGGCACATCGACAAGCTCCGCGAGCAGCTCAACAGCGTTCGTACCAACAAGGAATACGCCGCCCTGCTCGCCCAGCTCAACAACGAGAAGGCCGACCTGAGCAAGTTCGAGTCGCGCACGTTGGAGATGATGCAGGGCGTCGATAGCGGGCAGCAGACGCTCGCATCGCGCCGCGACCAGGTGGCCGCCGAAGAGCGCCGCCTGCACGAATTGCAGGGAGACCTGGCGACCGCGCAGCAGACCGTCAGCGGCCGGCTG
Organism: uncultured Planctomycetales bacterium; assembly: GCA_964403685.1. Lineage (GTDB taxonomy): Bacteria > Planctomycetota > Phycisphaerae > UBA1845 > Fen-1342 > CAYOHG01. The sequence continues at coordinate 1,115 of CAYOHG010000593.1, read as the reverse complement.
GGGAAGCTCGAAGCCCAGCGCAGCGCGGCGCTGGCCGCGGTGCCGCCGGAGGTGCTGCAGCGCCTGCACAAACTGTCGGAGCGGCACGAAGGGCAGATTCTCGCCGAGGTGATCTGCGAAAACGCCCGGCGCGGCGAGTTCTCCTGCGGCGGTTGCCATATGTCCCTGGCCGCAGAAGTCGCCAACGCCTTGCGCGTCCGCGACGACGTGCTGTGCTGCCCGAACTGCGGACGAATCCTCTACGTTTCCTGATCGGCAAGGCGATTGCAGCGTGGCGCTCGAGGTTTACGTCGATGGCGGCTCGCGCGGCAATCCCGGCCCGGCCGGGGCCGGAATCGTCATTGTTCGCGACAACGGCGAGCGGCTCTACGAAGCCGGCCACTTTCTCGGCCGCGCCACCAACAACGTCGCCGAGTACAGCGCGCTGCTCGAGGCCCTGCGGCGCGTGCAGACTTATGCCGGCGAGCCGGTGCAGATTTACTCCGACAGCGAGCTCCTCGTCCGGCAGATAACCGGCGAGTATCGCGTCAAGAGCGAGGCCCTTGCGCCGCTGCATGAGGAGGCCCAGCTTCTGCTGTTGCGGCTGGCGTGCTGGAGCATCAAGCACGTTCCGCGCGAACTGAACCGCCGGGCGGATGAGTTGGCCAACCTTGCGATGGACTCGCGCGAAACGGTGGTCGTCTTCGACGCCGCGCGTCCCGGCGCCCAGCGAGCAGACGCCCAGCCGGCGCCCACCGAGAAGCCGCAGCCGGCCCCGGTCGCGCCGCCGTCGGACGTTTCCGAGGCGGCCTCCAGCGCTGCGGCACCGGGCGACGGCTCGCGCGCCATTCTGCTCGAACCGTCCCGTCCGCCCCGCGCAGCGACCTGCCCAGCGGGCGCCTGGCTGAGCGCCCCGATCGCCGTCGCCCAGACGCTCCCGCCAGGCATCTGCCTGCACGCCGCGTACGCGATCCTGCCGACTCTGCTTGCCTTGCACAGCCTCCCCGTCGAGGAATTCGCCGCGCTGCCGGTGATGACGCTTCGATGCAACCGCGGCGGCTGCACGGCGGTCTTTCGCGTGACCGGCCGGCCGCACGGCAACGGAGCCGGCGGAGTCCACCCGTGACGTCCGGAGG
>CAYOHG010000592.1:0-2287 GCA_964403685.1 uncultured Planctomycetales bacterium | reverse complement strand
GGCGTTTGCCACTGTAATCGTCAGGGTCAAGTCGCTGCCGACGGTCACCGGATCCGGCGCGGCCGCAGCGGTGATACTCAGATCGGCCCGGGCCACGTCGTAGCGCAGCACGCGATGGTTGAGTCGGTCGCTGACATAGAGGTTGCCGGCGGCATCCAGCGCGACGCCGGCGGGGTCTTCCAGCGTGGTAGCGCTGCGGCCGCCGGTGTTTGCGGTAGCGGTCGTGAAATCCGGTTGGCCGAACACGCGGCCGGCGACGGAGTTGTTCTGCGGGTCGGAATACTCGAGCACGCGGTTGTTCAACGCGTCGGCGACATACAGGTTGCCGGAGTCGGGATCCACCGCGACCGTCGCGGATGAGCCCGAGTATTTGATGCTGCTGGCGCTGATGCCGCCATTGTTGGCCGTGTTGCTGGCGAAGTCGGGCTGGCCGAAGACGCGCGCGGCGTTCTGACCGTTCGACAGCGGTGCGAGGAACAGCATCACGCGGTTGTTGAACTCATCGCCGACATACAGGTTGCCGGCGTCGTCCAGCGCCACGCCGCTGCAATGATCGAGCCCGCTCTGGGTCAGATTGGCGCCGGCCGTGCTCAGATCGGGCTGGCCGATGACGGTGTCGGCGCTGGTGCTGGCCAGCGGCGTCGAGTAGATCGTCACGCGCGAGAGGAACCGGTCGGCGCAGTAGAGCCGGTCGCCGGCGTCGATCGCGATGCCGTCGGGATTGCCGAGGTCGTCGGCGGTGGGCGCCGCCATGCTGGCCTGGTTCGCCGTTGTAAAGCTGCCGGCCTGCCCGAAAACGCCGACCGCCGCCATGTTGCTCGAAAACGGCGGGTCGAAGCGCAGGATGCGGAAATTCAGCGAGTCCGCCACGTACAGCCGCCCCGCGCTGTCGGTCGCGACGCTCTTCGGGGCGTTCAGCGTATTAGCCGCGGGGTTGGCGCCGCCCTGATTGGCGGTGTTGCTGGTGAAATCGGGCTGACCGAAGACAAGGTCGGCGGCCTGGCCGGTCGTGACCGCCGCCGCGTCAGGCCAGCTCAGCACGCGGTGGTTCATGCTGTCGGCGACAAAGAGCCGACCGGAGACGCGGTCGATCGCGAGGCCGCGCGGCTCATGGAGCGCGGCCGCCGTCGTCCCGCCGCCGGCATTCGCGCTGCCGGATGAAAAATCCGCCTGCCGAGCACGGCGTCCGCGGTCGTGTCGCCGGATGCGGCCTGAAGTTCCCGAGCATGCCCCGCTGCGATGAGCGAGATGAACATGGCGAACGTGGCTCGAAAGCGCAGCAACATGCGGGCACCTCTTGAGCTTGGCTGTTGTCCAATTGGGCGATCCCGGTCGGCATCCTGCCAACCCCGCGCGGCAACACGTCCGCGCGCCCGCCCGCCGCGTCCGGCGAAAAACGAATGGGGATCTCCAGGGCCGAGGCCGTGGAGGCCGCACTATAGCGATGATCCCCGCGGGACGGGAGGTGCGCCGTCGTGACGTGCTTGACGATCACGATTCGATTCGCTCGAAGGGCACGCGCAGATGCACAACCTCGCCTTCGCGCTCGCGCTCGACGGGGAATCCGCAGTTGGACAACACCCGGTGCAGGGCCGGATCGTCGATCGGCACGACCGCGCGGAACCCCTTCACTCCCCGGGCCCGGGCGATCTCCGTCAGCCGGCGCATCAGTTGCGTCCCAACGCCACGGCCGCGCGCCTCATCGCGCACGCAGAACGTAGCGGCGGCATAGTCCGTTCCGGACCGGCGATTGAAGCCCGCCCAGCCCAGCGCCTGCTCGACCGCATTGTGCGGCAGGGTCGCCAGCAGCGACATGTCGTGCTCGTAATCGATGTTGCAGAAGGCCTGCAACTGTGCGTGCGGAAGGCTCTGCTCGGCGCCGCGAAAGACCAGCCGGCGCGTCGGCTCGTTAAGCGAGTAAAACAGGTCCGAGAGAATCGTCTCGTCGGTCGGCTTGATCGGGCGAATGAGAAAACGATGGCCGCGCTGGTCGATTGCCGGCGTCTCCAGGTGCCGCGGGTAGACCGGCAGGTACAGCGTCGGCTCGAACTGGTCCTGATACACCAGGCGGCGCTGCTTGGCCTCGGCCAGCAGCCACGGGCGGAACTTCGGGTGCGCAATCGAGATCAGCGCCAGCGCCCGCTCACGCACCGGCAGCCCGTGCAGGTTCACCGCACCGTATTCCGTCACCACCCAGCGCACGTCGCCGCGGGTTGTGACGACTCCAGCGCCGTCGTCCAATCGCGGAACAATGCGCGAAATCGTCCCGCCGGACGCGGTTGAGGAC
>CAYOHG010000591.1:0-2288 GCA_964403685.1 uncultured Planctomycetales bacterium | reverse complement strand
GTACGGCGACTCCGGGCAGGACGCACTGTATGGCGGCGAAGGCGCGGACGAGCTGCAAGGCGGTGACGACGCCGACCTGCTCGACGGCGAAGCCGGCGCCGACCTGCTGCTCGGCGGCGAGGGGGACGATGTGCTGTTGGGCGGGGCCGACGTCGACGAGCTGCAGGGCGGTGCGGGCAACGACTACCTGGAAGGCGAGGACGGCGCCGACCTGCTGTTCGGCGAGGCGGGCGACGACGTGCTGGTGGGCGGCGAGGGCGACGATGCGCTCATCGGTGGCGCAGGCAACGACCAGCTCGAAGGCGGCGCGGGCGCCGACCAGCTGCAGGGCGGCGAAGGCGATGATGTGTACTTCATCGATGCCCTGGACCGGGTCGCCGATGGCCTGGGCGCGAACGTCATCGAGTTCATCGACGGCACCACGCCCGAGCAGATCGACATCCTCAGCGGTCAGCCGGGCGGGGCGATCACCTACCTGATCGATTGGCGTCCCTTCCTGAGCGAGCCGGTGTCCGCGGTAAGCCTGTTCCGCTTCGGCGACGGGACCGAGCTCAGCCGCGAGGCCCTGCTGGGCATGCGCGCGGGCGATGCCACCGACCAGAGCGGCGCGCAGGGCGACGACACGCTGCACGGGCTTGCCGGCAACGACACGCTGAGCGGGGGCGCGGGGTTCGACCTGTTGCTCGGCTACCGCGGCGACGACACCTTGCTCGGCGAGGCCGACGGCGATCTGCTCGACGGGGGTGAAGGCAACGATGTGCTGATCGGCGGCAGCGGCGAGGACGTGTACCGCTTCTCGCTGGGCGGCGGGCAGGACCTCATCGACGAGCAGGGCGAGCTCGCTTCCATCGATGCCCTGGAGCTGGGACCAGGCATCGGGCTTGCCGACGTTGAGCTGCGGCGGCAGGTCAACGGCGACCTGCTGGTGGGGATCGCCGGCACCACGCAGCAGGTGCGCATCAAGGGCTGGTATACGGACCCAGCGCAGCGCGTCGAGCAGATCGTGTTCGAGGACGGCAGCGTGATCGACGAGGCCGACCTGCTGGCTCTGCCGGTGGCTCCCCTCGAAGGCAGCGCAGGCCCCGATGCCCTGACCGGCACGTTCTACGACGAGACGCTCCTGGGCCTGGGCGGCGATGATTGGCTCGACGGGCAGGGCGGGACGGATCTGCTGATCGGCGGCGACGGCCGGGACCGCTACCGCGTGGCCTTCGGCATGGGGCGCGACAGCATCGCAGACACCTCCGCCGAAGGAAGCGTGCTGGCGCTCGACCCCGGCATCGTCTACAGCGGGCTGGGCGCGCGCCGGACGGGCGACGACCTGGAGGTCACCATCCGCGGCACCAGCCACGGCGTGGTGATCGACGACTATTACACCGTGGCGCAGAGCTGGTCGATCGAGGACGCCCTGGGCACCCACGCACTGGCGGATCTGGTCGCGCAGGGCGCCCTGCCGCCGTCCAACCGCTTCGCCTACGAGCGCAGCGCCTATCTCTCCGGGCTCACTGCCCAGGTGCTCGATGACTGGCTGCAGTACCGCGACGATTTCGGCAACCAGGCCTTCCACGTCGTGGGCGATGGTGTTACACGCACGCCCGTGCGTTCCCAGGTATCGGCCAGCGTGTCGCGCTACTACTCGCGTTCCCAGACCGTCATCCAAGGGCAGAGCGCGCCCCCCTCCGGCGTCGGGTTCTCGGAGTTCGGCGACGAGACCTGGTCACCGCGGATGGACTATGTGTACCAGCAGACCGCTCGCTTCGTGCTGGAGACGGTCAGCTCGGACGACAGCTATCAGTACTACGCGAGCGGCACAGGGGTGCCCGGCTTCGATTTCGACGAGAGCTACACCGAAGTGGTCAGCGCGCTGGTCTCATGGAGCCCGGTGCAGGGTGAAACCCAGACCCTGGTGCAGACCGGACTGCAGGTGGTGGACGGGGTGGTCTACGAGACCACCGTCATCGACCAGAACTTCAGCGGAGGCTCGATCGGCACGGTTACCGGGATCACCGCCTGGAACGGCCAGGAGAACGACTCGCGCCCCTATCCGGAATCCCTGAAGGTGGACTTCGAGCGCCTGATCGCGACCCACCGTGCGCACGAGATCGTCGCAGGCGACGACGACAACGAGATCTACGGCGGCGAAGTGGTAAACGGTGGCGCCGGCAATGATTCCATCCACGTCGCCGGCCTGGCCTACGGCGGGGAGGGCAACGACCGGATCCAAGGCGCGGCAGTGGCGCTCGGCGGGGCCGGGGGCGACCTCGACCCCGATCCAGCGGGCCTGCACG
>CAYOHG010000590.1:0-2290 GCA_964403685.1 uncultured Planctomycetales bacterium | reverse complement strand
TCGTACGGCGGCGCGAGCCGCGCGCCGACGTCGCGGCCGGATGGGCTGGTGGCGTATCGGATCGCGGCAAACGGCTGGATCGTGCACATCGCTGGAATCACTTTCTTTGCGGGAGCCTTCGCGGGTGCGGCCCGGCCGGTGGGCGGCGCGCGGCCATCGCCAGCGGATGACGCTCGGATTATAAGTCATTGCGGTTACTGGACGAAACGCCGGCCGCAGCGATTCGCGGACTCGCCCGCCGCGTATCGTAGCCTGCGATTGACTCGACAGTTACGACCATCTAGAGTGTGTTCGACGGGGAGCAATCGCCAGGGCGACCCGTGGCCATTTGTCCTCCGGCATCTTCGAACACACCCGACCCCTTGGAGGTTGCGGTCCATGTTGACACGCACATTCCGGACCCCCCTTCTCCTTGCAGCGCTGGGACTGGGCATCACTGTCGGCATGATCGCCGGCGGCTGCCCGCAGGCGCAGGTTCCCGACACCTCGGGACAGACCGACAACGACAACACTGGAACGGACACGTCCGGCGGATCGAATAACGGTTCGGACGAGCAGGTGCCCCGCCCGGTGCCGCCCGTCGTGGTCGACGAGGATACGACCACCGGCGGGGGCACGAGCGTGCCAATCGATGATTCAAGCGGCGGCGGCGGCGGGAGCGACGACGGTGGCAGCGACGGTCCAGTGTCCGCCGTCGTTTCGACGCCTTCAGACGATGTGCGGCTGCGGCCCGGCTCCTTCGTGACGATCGCCTATGAGCTGGTTGACGCGACCGGCGCCTTGACGAGCACGGAGCTGCTGCTGGCGCGCGACAACGACGATGACGGCGCGCCGGACGGTGCCGCAATCCAGAGCAAGACTCTGCCCGCGACGGCCGGCGCCGGCTCGTACAACTACAACACGAGTGATGCCGATGCGTTCCTGTCGAACGGTTTCGGCCGCTTCGTTTTCGGGCTGCGCACGACGCAGCAGGACGGGACCGTCAGCGAAATCTACGCACCCGGAACGGTCACCATCGACGCCGCTGCCCCCACCGGTATCTGGCTGGTTCCCAACGAAGACAGCCTGCTGTCGCAGGACAGCGTCTGGCCGATTCAGCTCACCACCGACGACAATTCGCCGCACACCCTGCGCATCGTGCTGGATGCCGACCTCGTGCCGGCCAACGGCAACGAGTTCGAGCTGATCGGCTCGACGCAGTTCGGCTCGGGGACCGGCACGCGCAGCTTCAGCCCTTCGCTGGCCACGATTCCGACCGGAACCTACAACTACTACGTCGAGTTGAGCGACGGCATCGACCCGCTCAGCGCGTTCTATGTGAACAACGCCAGTACCGGCGGGACGCTGAAGCTGGCCGTCACCACGCGGCTGATCGGCCCGTTTGATTTGAACCTGCTTTCCGACAGTTCCCGCGGTGCGATCCTCCAGGGCTTCAACCCCAACGACCTGGCTGGCAGCGCCCTGACCGGCGTGCCCGACATGGACGGCGACGGCGACGATGAGCTCGTGGTTGTCTCGCGCTTCGGCAAGCCATACAACATCACCACCAATCCCAGCGGGACCAACCCAGTCGGATTCGGCGAGTCCTATCTGATTTACGGCAGCTCATCCAAGCTCCGCGGGATCCACCCCTTGAACGCCGTCGGCGGCGGAAACGTCTCCGGCCTCGCGTTCGCGGGCATTCGCACGCCGATCAACGTGCTCGCGAATAACGCCAGCGTCGGCTGGACGGCCGGCATCTCGGATGTCACCGTGATTCCCGACATGGACGGCGACAACCTTGCCGAGCTGGTCTTCAGCTTCCCGCGAGTCGAGTCGATCTGCCTGGGGCAGACGGCGTCGGCGGTAGCCCACCCCGACCTCGTGCCGGATGGCAGCATCAGCGGAATCGGCGCGCTCGAGTACGACGCCTTCTACGGACTATTCCCGGTCTGGCATTCCAACGAAGCTCAGTTCACCCGCGGAGGCGTAGTGATCGTCTCCAGCAGCAACACCATCCTGACGAACCCGAACGTCACCAACCGCAAGGACGACCGCGTTTTCGATCTGCACAAGGCCGGACAGGTCTTTACCAGCATGTCGCGCCCCGGGCTGGTGCCGTTCGTCGCCGGCTATGACCCCAACGGGTTCTTCGAGGGCACCGCGGACTGTGACGGCGACACGGACAACGGCGAAGAGACCCCCTGGCGGATCATGCGAACGGTGTGGGATGTCGTCTTCACTAACCAGGGCCCCGGCGGTTTCCACCAGCCTTACTCGTCTCCTGTCTCCGCCAGTCCGCCGCTGGCGG
>CAYOHG010000589.1:0-2293 GCA_964403685.1 uncultured Planctomycetales bacterium | reverse complement strand
CTCGTGAGTCGAAGTATCGCTGTCGCGCGGACCGACGTCCCGTATCTGCCGAAGCAGCACATCGAGCGTGAAGCCGAGCTGGTGCTCGCCGAGTACGCGGAAACGCACGGCGCAATTACGGCTCCGCCGGTACCGATCGACGACATCCTCGAGCTGCGCCTGAAGCTCGTCGTCGAGTTCCAAAACATGCGTGAGCTGTTCCCGTACGGGGATGTGCATGGCGCCTTGTGGATGCGGGAACAGCGCGTCGGTGTCGATGCGAGTCTCGATCCGGCAGTGAACCCACGGAAGCGCGGCCGGTATCACTTCACACTCGCGCACGAGGCCGGACATTGGCGGCTGCACCGGAAGTACTACCTGGAGGACGGCGCGCAGGGGCGGCTGTTCGGCGACGACCTCGCCAAGCCGGCGTACGTGTGTCGCTCCAGCGACAAGCGCCCGGTTGAATGGCAGGCCGATCAGTTCGCGGCGAACCTGCTAATGCCGCGCAAGTTCGTGTACGCAGCGTGGGAGGCGTGGCGCGGCAACTCGAACGCCGTCGCGCTCACTGAACTCCGGAGCCGCAGCGTCGGTGCCTCGGGCATGACGGACGAGAAGATGATGGAGGATTTCTGCCGACCACTGGCGGAGCAGTTTCAGGTATCGCCGGAGGCGATGCGTATCAGGTTGGCCGAGCTGGAGCTGTTGGTGCGCAGCATCACTGGGATGCTCTTCTGACTGGAGGTGCTTTTTCTTGCATAAGTCGTTTACTGTTCAGTGGATAGTCGATGCTGCGATACTCGGGGCCCCTGCGTTTGGAGCGATCCACAGCGTACGGCGAAGCCCCCGAGCGGTCAACTCCGGTTTCGCCGCGTCCTCACGGGGCAGCGGGAGAAACGCCGGCATGCCCAGCCAGGGAAAAACCTGCTAGCCCCCATTTTTTTGGGTTGCTGGCATCTGATCTGATGCTATACTCATGCTGTGCTGTGCTCTGATTCTGAGATTGGAGAACGCAATGGAGAGCATCGATACGTCGGGAAAAGCCCTGGTGGAACATTGGAAGTGGGCCGCAAACAAGGGCTTGATGAACCTTAACACGGCGAGGTCGCTGAGCGCCGCCTGCAAACAGGTTCTCAGCGTCTTGGACGGCTGGGAGAAACTCGACGTTCGAGCGATCGACGTCGACGACGTTACCCGACGCTTTCAGAACAGGCGGAGCAAGGACTTCAAACCGGGCAGCCTCGAGGTCTACAAGCAGCGTTTCAGACAGGCCATTACGCGGTTTCTGCAATATGCGGATGATCCGGCGTCGTGGAAGGGGTCGGGACAGGAACGGCCCCGGCGTCGTAGCAAGGCGAAGGACGACGCTTCTCACTCCGCGGCGAGACCAGCCGAGCGCGCCTCGCCTCCCCCTGGGAACCCGAGTGCGGCGCTGGTTGATTACCCCTTCCCACTGCGGGAGGGACGCTTCGCGTACCTGCGGCTCCCAGTTGATCTGACGGTCGGTGACGTCAAGCGGCTAACCGCGTACTTGAACACCCTCGTGATCGGCTCTGAGACCGCTGGGGAGGGTTTGAAGCAAGCGCCCGATCCCAGTTAGCGCTGGGACCGGGCGGTTTCTGATGCTCCCGAGGCAACGGTGGAACCGCCGACCGGGAGGCCGGGACAGGTCCCGGACTTGAACGTTGACGTTTCAAGTCTAAACGGGTGACGCGCCGGCGGCAATAGGTTCCGCGTTTTGTCCAAGAACGCACGTGCGGAACATTAGCTGACACTCTGAGTGTCAGCGGCCGGAGAGTCCGCGCGCAGGGACGACCGATCGACATGGACCCGTCGAAGCAGTTTCGTGGTGCCGGACCGGTTTCGAGGTTTCGCGATGGTTCGCGGTCTCGCGATCCGCCGGTCAAGGGCTGGACGAAGCGCATGCTGAAACGCAGCGAGCAGCGTCTGCTCGAGATTGCTCACGAGGTCGGCTACGGAACCGTGCCCAACATCCCTGTTCGTGACGGCGAGCTAGTGCTTGGCGCAAAGGTCAAAACAAAACGCAAGCTCAGACTCGGAAAGAACGATCGGGGCGGCTGCACGCAGCCACTGTCCGATGACTTCGTGCTGAAACAGCAGCACGTCGAGTTGATCGAGAGAATCCGTCGGATCAAGGACGGAGTCGTGAGCATCGAGATTCAGGACGGACTGCCCGTCGATCTCGTCGTTGAGGAAGACGTCGGCGTCTGATGCGGTTCTAGCCGCGACGTACATACAAGTTCTAACCAGAAGACTCGCCAACTGACTGGCCGTGAGTGCGGAGGTCGTTGGG
>CAYOHG010000588.1:0-2303 GCA_964403685.1 uncultured Planctomycetales bacterium | reverse complement strand
GGCACCATCGGCATCCATCCCGGCGCCTCAACCGCGAAGCGGCCGGAGCGGTCCGAGACGGCGGCGCCAGCGCCGGGCTTCAATTGTCCGGAGTCCAGCTCCCAGTAGCTGCCAACCTGAACATCCTCGACGGGCTTGCCGTCGGTATCCAGCACCACGCCGGTGACCTTGATGGTGGGCGGCTCCGGCGGCTCGGCCGGTGCGGAGTCCTGTCGCGCCCAGGCGAATGCCGCCAACGGCAGCAGGTACAGCGCCGCCGGCGTGCGTCTCCAGATTCGATGCATGCGATTCTCCCGGATCGTCGCCGCGAGCGCGCCGATCACGCTGCGCCTGCGGCTGCCTACGCAAGATCGCCGAAGCTCGGACAGCGCGTCAATCCAAAAGCAGGCGCAAGGCGCGCGTCAGCCGCCAAAGCGCGCGCCATCGTGCCCGGTTCAGGGCTGCTCCGCGAAGCGCTCGGGCATGTCGGCCAGGATGTACGCGGTCACCGCCAGCGCCGCGACGTTTTGCTTCAGATGCAGTGGGTCGATCTTTTCGATCGTATCCGCGTGCGTGTGGTGGTAGTCGAAGTAGTGCGTCATGTCGACCTGCTGGCCGATCATCGGCACGCCGAACGGCCGCATCGGGCCGATGTCCGCCCCGCCTCCGCCGGCCGAGGCCTGCAACTCGCCCAGCGGCGCCAACAGTGTGCAGATCTCGGCCAGTTGGGCCACGGCAAGTTCCTCGGAACAGGCCTTGCGGTTGGGCGGATCGGCCGGCGAAACGCTCGTGCCGAAGCCGCGCAGCGCGAAAATGCCCGAGTCCGACTCGATCGCCGCAACGTGATTGGGCATCTCGGCGGCGTGCTCGTCGGCGTACGCCGCTCCGCCGGCCAGCCCGTTCTCCTCGTTGGTGAACAGTACGACGCGGATCGTCCGCCGTGGCGTCAGGCCGAGTTGACGCAACAAGGTCAGGGCGCTCATGCTGATGATGCAGCCGCCGCCGTCGTCATGGGCGCCCTGACCCACGTCCCAGGAATCCAGATGGCCGCCGATGACGACCACTTCATCGGGCCGCTCGCAGCCGCGCAACTCGCCGATGACATTGGCCGATGGGGCCATTCCCTCGGTGCGCGCTTCCATCTTCAGCGTGACGCGCACCGGAATACCGCGGGCCTGCAAGCGCGTGATCCTGGCGGCCGACTCGACACTGATCGCCGCGGACGGGATCGCATCCTTGGCGCCCGCGTAGTTCATCGCGCCGGTGTGCGGTGATTGCAGGCTGCGGGTCGTGACCGAACGCACCAGCGCCGCGACCGCCCCGTACTCGGCGGCCATCCGCGCCCCGGCCCCGCGATAGCGCACCGCCGGCCCGTAGCCAGCGCCGACCTGCTCATTCTCGCGCGGCATGGGCACGTCGAAGAGCACGATCTTGCCGCGGACCTGCTCCCCGCGGGCGTGCAGATCGTCCTCGTCCCGGACGGAGATCACTTCCGCTGTGATGCCCTCCGGCGGCGTCCCGACCGAGCCGCCCAGGCCGAGCATCGGGATCTCGGTTTCCTGCGGCGCATGCATGTGCAGCGACTCGTTCCCGCGCACCCACTTCGGAACCATGACCTTCTGAAGCCGCACGTTTTCGTGCCCATCGCGGCGCATCGTCTCGGCCGCCCATTGCACCGCCTTCTCCAGTCCGGCTGAACCGCTCAGCCGGTGGCCGATGTCGTCGCAGAGTTGCTCGAGCTTCGTCCAGGCGCCGTCATCGGCCAGGGCCCGGTCGATGATCTGTCGGGCCGTGTCCGCGTAGAGCATCCGCAGTGAATCGCGCTCTCGCGGCCGGGACTCTGGCTGCTCTCCGATCGCAGCGGGAAGGTCGCGGTCCCCCGTAACACGGTCAGAGGACGAAACCGCCCACGCCGCTCCAATGACTACGACCACAACGACGAGCGCGCCACAGAACGGCCATGCACGAGCGATTCGGCTGTCCGCCATGTCCTTCAATCCTGAAAAATGTAGGTCCCGGAGAGTGTACGTCCTTGAAAGAACGTTGCCCGTATACGCTCTACGAACCCTGAAGGCCGCGCGACCCTGATGACAGCACGGCCCTGAAGGCTGTACGCCGCAGAAAGCCGTACGAACTTGAACATGAACGGCGGCGAGCGCCACCGACCATGCCGGTCCGAACCGTCAAACAAAGCCCGACAAGCGTGATCTGTTGCGCCGTCAAGCCGGCCCGCGCGCCGCCCACGGGTGGGTACACCAGGCCATCGCACAACGCGCCCGAGAGGATTCGAACCTCCGACCTGCGGTTTAGGAAACCGCTGCTCT
>CAYOHG010000587.1:0-2309 GCA_964403685.1 uncultured Planctomycetales bacterium | reverse complement strand
GGGAAATGCTGCACGCAGTATCCGGCCCGCTGAAGCTGCTGCTTCAACAGCGCGGCCGACGAGGGGTCGTCTTCCGCAACGATCACGTTAGGCTGCGCGGACATAGCCACGGTCTGGTCCATTCGACGGCGGTCGGACGCTTCCTTGGCCCGGTGCGTCGCTTCTTTTCATCGGCGGACTGCGAGCGCTTCCAAAGTTCGAAATTTGCCACCCGGGGTGAACCGTCCCAGGCGGGAATTGCGCGGCCTGCCGCCGACTCGACGCGCAACCAGCGCGACTTTACGGTGTTATTCGGCAGCGACGGTGCTTGAGGCCAAATCACCGGAAACGTGCATGGCGCGGGACCGAAAAAACGACGACGGGCAAGGCTGGCTGCTTCCCAGCGAGGGCCGGCCGCAACGCGACCGGGTCGCGTGGGTGGCGCTGCGTAACCCGAGCTTGCGACTGGCCAGTTTTGCCGTTCCGGATGCACTGCTCGAATCGGCCCGGCCCGGAGCGCTGCTGCGCGTGCCGGCTGGCCGCCGCAGCCGGGCGCTCGAAGCCTGGTGCGTGCGCGTTGCCGACGAGCCCTGGGAGCACACCCGCCCGGCGGTGCTCGCGCTGATTAACGAACAGTCGCTTCTGGATCCGGCGCGGATCGAGCTGGCGCTGTGGCTTTCGGAGTATTACGTCTGCCCGCCGGGCCAGGCGCTGGACACGGTCGCGTCGGCCGTCCTGCGATCGGCGCCCCGCAAACCGCGCACAGCCCGACCAGACGCTGTCGCCGAGCGGTCGGTGGCTGTAGAAGATTCGTTCGAGTTGACCCCGGACCAGCGCAGCGCCTGCGAGGCCATCGCGGCCTGCCTGCAACCGGCGACCTTCCGCACTTTTCTCCTGTTCGGAGCACCGGGCAGCGGCAAGACCGAAGTGTACGTGCGCTCGGCCCGCGCGGCGCTGGCGGCCGGCCGCGAGGTCATCATCCTCGTGCCCGAGATTGCACTGGCCACGCAGGTCGTGCAGCGTCTGACGCGGCGCTTCGAACGCGTTGCGACGCTGCATAGCCGCCTGACCGAAGCCTGCCGTCGCCAGACGCTGCGTGGCATCGCCGCCGGCGAATTCGACGTGATCATCGGCACCCGGACGGCGGTCTTCGCGCCCTGCCGGCGCCTCGGCCTGATCGTGGTGGACGAGGAGCAGGAGACCAGTTTCAAGAACCTGGCGGCGCCCTACTACCACGCCCGCGACGTAGCGGTGAAGCGCGCGCAGCTCGAGGGACTTCCGATTGTGCTCGGCTCGGCGACCCCATCGCTGGAGACCTGGCACAACGCGCATGAACTGCCGCACTACGGCGTATTGCGCCTGCCGAACCGCATTCCCGGGGCGGCCGCACCGGAAGCGCGGGTTGTCACGCATCGCGGGCGGGGTGAAGGGGGCACTGCGGCGGTCCTTTCCGCGGCCCTGCTTGCCGAGCTGCGGGGGACGCTGGCCGGAGGGCAACAAGCCGTCCTGCTGCACAACCGCCGCGGGTTCTCCACCGTGCTTCGCTGCGAGCGCTGTGGCCTGACGCTGCGCTGCCAGCGCTGCGCCGCGGTGCTGGTGGAGCATCGCAGCGACCAACGGCTGAAGTGTCACCGCTGCGGTCGGTCCGCGCCAATCGTCACACGCTGTGCGGACGATTCGTGCGGCGGCGAGCTGCGGGCGGTAGGAAGCGCCATTGAGCGATTGGAGCAGGAGCTGCGACAGGAGCTGCCCGCGGCGCGTGTCCTGCGGTTGGATAGCGACTCGATGAAGCACCGCGACGACTACGCCAGGGCCCTGCGGTCGTTCGAGCAGCGCGAGGCGGACGTGTTGATCGGCACTCAGATGGTCGCGAAGGGCCTCGACTTTCCGGGCGTGCGACTGGTCGGCGTTCTGGACGCCGACGCCGCGCTTGATCTGCCCGACTTCCGCGCCGCCGAACGCGTTTTTCACCTGCTGGTGCAGGTGGTCGGGCGCGCCGGGCGGGCGCGCGAGGAATCGCTGGCTTTGATCCAGGCCGCTCGGACGGAACATCCCGTGCTGCGGGCCGCAATCGCCCAGGACTACGCGCAGTTCGCGCGGCAGGAACTGGAGATTCGCCGCGAACTTCGCGACCCGCCCTTCACGCGGCTGGCCCGACTGCTGCTGCTGGACGAGCGCGCCGCGCGCCTGCGGGAAGAAGCCGCGGCGCTGGCGGACCGGCTGCGGCCGATGGCCGCGCGAATCGACGCGCGCCTGCTGGTCGAGGACGCAACTGCATGCGCCATTCCGAGGCAGCGCGAGCTGTGGCGCTGGCAGGTGCTGGTTCGCGG
>CAYOHG010000586.1:0-2313 GCA_964403685.1 uncultured Planctomycetales bacterium | reverse complement strand
GAAGCTGAAATGGTGCGGCGACAACTCCTCGTAGCTCGTGCCGCTGTTCAGACACGCCAGCTTCTGCGAGAAGAGTATCTCACGCCCCGCGGCAGCGGGTTGCGTCGGCGACGCGGGAGCGGCGGCGATGCCGTCCGGCCCGCTCAGTTGCGACCCCGCGCTCCCGGGCGACTCGTCGTCCTCGATCACCAGCGTCATCAGACCATTGCCCAGCGCCAGCGCGTGCTCGACGCTTTCGCTGATCCGGCTGCGCACGGCCTTCGGCACACCCTCAGCGGTCCGCTTCACGACCGTGCGATCGACGACCACCTCCACGCGATGGCGTTGACGTGCATCCAGCGTGCCGGCCTCGGCCGTCTTGACGATCTGCCCATCGATCCGCACGCGCGTGTAGCCCGACGACTTGAGCCGGTTGAACAGGTTCGTGTACGTCTCGCCATCGCCCAGGGCCACCGGCGCCAGCAGGATGATCGGCACCATCGCCGGCGGCGCGACCCCGCCCGGCTCCTCTGCGCCGCGCTCGCGCACCGCCTCCGGGTCGTTCTCTCTCACGCGCAAAATGCGCTCGACAATCTCGTCCGCCGTCTGCGTGCCGATCGGTAAATCACAGCGGTGGCAATAAGGCGTGCCGACGCGGCACCACAGCACGCGCATGTAGTCGTAAATCTCGGTGACCGTCCCGACCGTCGAGCGCGGGCTCCGGCTGGCGGATTTCTGCTCGATGCAGATCGCCGGTGAGAGACCCTCGACGTGCTCGACGTCCGGCTTGGCCATCTGACCCAGAAACTGCCGGGCGTAAGCCGACAGCGATTCCACGTATCGGCGGTAGCCCTCCGTGAAGACCGTGTCGATTGCGAAGCTGGTCTTGCCCGAGCCGGAAACGCCGCTGCACACCGTCATCCGATCCCGCGGCACGGAGACAGTCACGTCCTTGAGGTTGTGCTGCCGCGCGCCGCGCACCGTGATGAAGTCAAGCGCCGACGGCGCAACCTCGGCCGCGGCTTGTGCGCCCGGCGCGGCTTCCGCATCCCTGGCGGCGGCGCCCCGCGCGGCGCGGTTGCCGGTCGGATCCTTCGGAGCAAGCGCCTCGCGCAGGGCCTGACCGGTGTAGGACGTGTCAACCGCAGCCAAGTCCTCGGGCGTACCTTCGGCCACGACGCGGCCGCCGGCCTCGCCGCCTTCCGGACCCATGTCGATGATCCAGTCGGCGGTCTTGATCACGTCGAGGTTGTGCTCGATCACGATCACCGAGTTGCCGGCGTCGACAAACCCGTGCAGCACGGCCAGCAGCTTGCGGATGTCCTCGAAATGCAGGCCGGTGGTCGGCTCATCGAGTACGTACAGCGTCCGGCCGGTGGCCTTCTTGACCAGCTCGCGCGCCAGCTTGACGCGCTGCGCCTCGCCGCCCGACAGCGTCGGGCTGGCCTGCCCCAGCTTGATGTAATCCAGCCCGACGTCGTGCAGCGTCTGGAGCATGCCGCGGATGCGCGGCTGGTTCTCGAAGACCTCCAGCGCCTGCTGCACATCCATGTCCAGCACGTCGGCGATCGAGTAGCCGCCCGGACGCTTGTGCTCCCCGAAACGGATTTGAAGCGTCTCGCGGCTGAAGCGCTTGCCTTCGCAGACCGGGCAGGTGACCCAGACGTCGGCGAGGAAATCCATTTCGACGCGGTTGGCCCCGTTGCCCTCGCAGGCCTCGCAGCGCCCGCCGCCCTTCGCCCCCGCCGACACGTTAAAGCTGAACCGCCCGGGCTTGTAGCCACGCAGCTTCGCGTCGGGCAGGCGCGTGAACAGGTCGCGAATCTCGTCGAAAACCTTGATGTACGTGGCCGGATTGCTGCGCGGCGTGCGGCCGATCGGCGTCTGGTCGATCGCGATGACTTTGTCGAGCTGCGTCGCGACGGCGTCGCGCCCGCCCGATCCACCGCGCGATCGGCGCGGCGCGGGTTCGCCGCTGGCCGCGCCCGAGCTCCGGCCGGGCGACAAGCGATCATCACGCCGCGGCGGCTCGACGATGATCTCGTCGTACGCGCCGGGGGTGGTTTGCGCGCCGTTCAGGTCGCGCGCCAGCGCCTCGTGCAGAATGTCATTGACCAGCGAGCTTTTTCCCGACCCGCTGACGCCCGTGACGCAGACGAATCGCCCCAGCGGGATGGCTACATCGATGTTCTGGAGGTTGTTGTGCCGGGCGCCGCGCACGATCAGCCAGGGCACGCCGTCGGGTTTGTCGAGCGAGCCGGGCAGCTCTTCGGCCGGCGCCGGGACCGCGCCGGGCGGGCGCCCGATGCGGCCGGCGGAGGCCTTGCTCCCGAC
>CAYOHG010000585.1:0-2319 GCA_964403685.1 uncultured Planctomycetales bacterium | reverse complement strand
ACCCGCGGCTGTGACACCCCCGGTCACGAGCTGAGGCAAGGGAACAGGCAGATCCTTATAATCCTGTATACGAATCGGCCTCAGCACGTGGCGCGAGAATCTTCGGACTACGAGCGCACCGCGTCCCCCGACGCCCTTGGAGCGCAACACCACCGCTGGTTCCCGTGCCCTACCTCGGCACGCGCACGGGCCCTCAGGGCGGCTTCTAACCCACCCACCGACCATCTTTGCCCAGTCGGTCGCCCGATGCCACGTGAACGAACTCTCCTAGACACAGCTACCTAGTAAACCGCCGTGGAGGGGCAACCTGGCTGCCTATGCTCCCTGTGTAGAACATGCGCTAGAAACTTGAGTGTGATCTACGTCTTCGGCGATTACGAGCTCGATCTCTCACGACGCGAGCTACGTCGTGAAGGCCGACCTGCACACCTCGGCCGTCGGCCATTCGACGTACTTGCTTACCTGATCCACAACCGCCACCGCGCCGTCTCCGCGAACGAACTCATTGCAGCCATTTGGCGCGTGCAAGCCGTAAGTGACTCGATCGTTCCGACCGTGATTCGCACCATCCGTCTCGCGCTTGGTGACAGTTCGACACGTCAAGTAATGATCCGCACCATCCCTCACCAAGGCTATCGATTCGTCGCAACGATCGAAGTTCACCCTGGTTCGCCCGATCCTATTCGCAGCGCAACGGCATTTGTCGGACGCCATGAGGAACTGTCTGCAGTCCAACGTGCGTTCGAGGTCGCACTCTCAGGACAGACATCGATGACGATACTGGTCGGTGAGCCCGGAATCGGGAAGACCCGCCTGATTGAGGAAGCGGCAAGGTCTGTTACCGCTCGCGGTGCAGAGGTCCTCACAGGAAGGTGCAGAGAGGACGATGGCGCCCCTGCCTTCTGGCCGTGGACCCAGGTCTTGAGAGCCTATATTGCCCAGCGAACGCCCGAGTTGGTCAAGACCGAACTCGAACGCTACGCACCAGTGCTCGCACAGATGTTCCCCGAGTTGCGGCAGCTTTGGCCAGGGGCTCTTCCGGCGCCCTCGCCGCTTCCGTCGCGCCAAGAACGGTTTCGCCTGTTCGAGACCGTCGCCCGGTTTCTCACCTCGCTCGCCTCTCGAGTACCCCTTCTAGTCGTACTCGACGATCTCCATCGCGCCGATGAGTCCTCGCTACTTCTCCTCGAGTTCCTCACGTGTGAGGTCCGCCAAGCGCGCATTCTATTCCTTGGCGCTTACCGCGACACCGAATCCTCCTCAGAGGTCATCGGTACTTCCACGATCGCGCGGATCACCCGTGCGGCCTCCGCTAACACGGTTTTCTTGTCTGGATTCTCACGCGATGACGTACGAAGTTTCATCGATCTCAACTGTCGCGAGACGGAAGCAACCGATGAGCTGGTCGCCTCGCTGCACCTCCGCTCCGGAGGCAATCCGTTCTTACTTACGCAACTCGTCGCGCTTCTCGCGCGTGGAGGTAAGACGGACGATCTCAGACCGGATGCACCGCTGGCCTTGCCGATGGGCATCCGTCAAGCGGTACTCTTGCATGTCGCATCGCTGCCGGCGGATACCCGGGCTTTGCTTCGCACGGCGGCTACAATCGGGCGCGAAGTCGACGTGGAGGTACTTGCAGGTGCGATAGAGGAATCCTCCGCCGACGTGATCCGCCGCCTTGAGCCGGCGGTTCAAGCCCGACTGATCACGCCTTGTCTCGGGCTACCACAGCGGATTGTGTTTCGACATGTCCTGTTGCGGGACGCATTGCACGACGACACACCATTCGAACAACGCCTAACGATGCACAGTCGCATCGCGACCGTGATGGCGCAGCGCTATGCGACCGACATTGGACCTCGCGCCGCTGAGATCGCCCACCACTGCTTTCACGCTGGGCGGTTTGCGGAGGCCGTCGACTTCTCTCTTACGGCCGCACGTTGGGCGACCGATCGGCTCGCTCACGAGGATAGCCCGGAACACTATCGAGCCGCTCTCGCGGCCCTCTCTGCCGACTCGGATGCTCCACCTCACCGCCGAGCCGAGATTCTTCTGGCGCTCGGCGAATCCGAGATGAGGTTGGGCGATCGTCCGCGTGCGCGCCGCAGCCTTCGCGACGCGGCCTCGGTAGCGCGCGCCGTAAACCGTTCGGATTTGTTCGCGCGAGCGGCGCTCGCACTGTCGCCGGCGTTCTTCGCTCTGGAGATGGCGGTCACCGACCACTCCCTGATTGCCATGCTCGAGGAGGCCTTGTCTCGGCTCGCGCCCGCTCATGTAGCGCTGCGCGCACAGATCCTTGCTCGCTTGGCGCTGGCACTC
>CAYOHG010000584.1:0-2323 GCA_964403685.1 uncultured Planctomycetales bacterium | reverse complement strand
GCCGAGTTCGTTGAGCGCGCTGCGCGGTGCGTCGCCGACCACCGTGCCCGCCGCGGGAAGGCTGATTTCCGTTACGACCGGGTCCAGCCAGGTGTCGATCGCCGGTTTCAGATCGCGTGCGGCATAGATGCCTACGGCGATTGCGGCGAAAGTTGCGCCGAGCAGCGCGGCCTGCACAAAGCGGAAGAAGATCAGCGCGACGATCAGCGCCGCGACCCCGCCGACGGCGCTGGTGGGTGCCAGTGGTGTGCCCATCTGGGGGGCCAGCGCGGCACCCGCGCCAGCCCCGATCAGCAGGAAAGTCACTCCGGCGAATGCGCGCGCCCAGCGCGCCCCGCGCAGCAGGAGCAGCGCACCAAACAGCGTGACGGCGCCGGCGACGCCCAGGCCGGCCCACTCCGCCGCCGAGGACCATTGCACGTGGCTTCGCAGACTATCGAGGAGCGTGGCCAGAAGCTGCTGAGGGTTCATGGTGTCCTCCGGCCGGACCCCGGCGGATCGGCGGCCGCATCCCGCGGGTCGTTCTGCTGGCCAATCCAGCGCCCAATCCACCCGCGCGGACGCACGTCAATCGGGTATTCGGTCGGCAGGCGGCCGTTATTCGCATCGAAGAGCGTCACCAGCCCGGCGACCTTCTGCTCCGCGTTGCTCTCAACATCGTATTCTTGCCCGGGGGCAAGTCCCCAGATGATATAACTTTGCGGGTTTGTCGTAATCAGTCGCAGCCCGCCGATCCGCGGGTCGAAACGGCTCACGTCGATAGCGCGCAACTCTCGACGGAATGGGAGCTTACCAGCGGCGTGCGCGTCGTAGAGCGTTTTCGCCAGCGCCAGCGCCGCCTCGATGTCGGGTCCCGGCCAGCGGGCACCCGGCGGCGGGGGTGCGACTTCGACGCCCGCGATCACCAGCCAGTCCGCGCGGTTCACCGAGTCTTCGACGATTCCCTTGGGCGGTAGGCGGACGCCTTCCGCGTCGATCAGGTAACACTGCTGCTTGTATTCGATGAACGCGAACGGTTTGCGGAAGTCCGCTCGCACGACGATGCGGCCGTCGGCGACTTTGGCCACGCTCCGCACCCGCGAGACCCATCCCGAGCTGCTGAGCTGGCCGACGACGTACGGGCAGACCTTGGCATCGTGGATGTTGGTGTCCGGCAGTATGCCTAGGGCAAGCTGGGCGTGCACCTGGTCCAGAATGGCCGCCTTCATGCCCGGATCGCTCAGCCAGCCGGGCAGGTCGTCGAATTCAACTCGCGTGTTTCGCTCGACCGGAAGAGTGTGTTGGACGAACTGGTCCAGTCGATGCAGCCCGAACGCCGAAGCGGCGGCCGCCCCGACCCAGGCGAGCACCAGCCAACCACGCCACGGGATTCGCAGCGGCAGGGCGGCGGTCGGGCGGGCGGCGGCGGAGGTTCGAGCGCGACTGCGCGTGCGTGTCATTGCTGGGCTCCCAGCGCTAGCCGCGCCAGCCGGTCACACAACTCGTCGAACGGAATGCCGATGCGGTCGGCGGCCTTCGGAAGCAGCGAGTGACTCGTGAAACCCGGCAGCGTATTCACTTCAAGCAGCCAGGCGCGGCCTTCGCGATCGACCATCCAGTCGACGCGCGCCAGATGGCGACAGCCCAGATCGGCAAAGATCAGTTCGCTGTGGACCTGTGCGTATTCGAGCGCCTCGGCCGGCAGGCCCGCGTCGAACAGGTACTCGGTGCGGTCGTCCTGGTATTTCGCATGGTAGTCGTAGAACTGGGTCTTCGGCCGAATGCAGATCGCCGGCAGCGCCCGGCCGTCCAGGATGCCGACGGTCAACTCGTCGCCGGCGATGAACCGCTCCGCCAAGGCGCGTCCGAATCGTCGCACAACGCGATCCACCGTCGGCGACAATGCGGCTGCGTCGTGCACGATCGTCGTTTCGACGCTGCTGCCCTGGTCGATCGGCTTGACGACCAGCGGCGGAGCCAGGCGCGTGAAACCCCCAGGTGACACGACCTCGTACTCCGGCGTGCGGATCCCGAGTTGCTGGGCGCGCTGCTTGGTGCGGCACTTGTCGATTGCGATCTCCGAGGCGCTCGCGCCCGAACCGACAAAGTGCAGACCGCGCTGCTCCAGAATGCGCTGGAGGGCGCCGTCCTCGCCAAACGTGCCGTGCAGCGCCGGAAAGACGACGTCGAACTCGCCATCCAGTGCGGAGAGCTCGCCGGGGCGAATGTCGGCGACGGTAACGGCGTGCCCGCGGCGGCGAAGCGCGTCAGCGATCGCCTGACCGGATGCGAGGCTGACGTCGCGCTCGGCGCTCGGACCGCCAGCCAGAACGAGCACATGCAG
>CAYOHG010000583.1:0-2340 GCA_964403685.1 uncultured Planctomycetales bacterium | reverse complement strand
GATTACGAGAGCGACCACGTCCGCGTCGTCGAGCTTTACAACGGCCACGTTGAATTGGATGTCTCGCACGAACAGGTCGAACATTTCCGCCACAGCGGCGAGCTGAATGGCCTGACGCGCTCGTTTCTGCCGAACGAATATGTACTGCTGCGCAGCGACGGCGAACGCCGCGGCTCGGCGCTCGGCCGCGTCAGTACCGACGGCAGCCACGTTCGCAAGCTGCACGAACCCGACGGGACCGTTTGCGGCATCCGCCCGCGCAACAAGGAGCAGTATTTCGCGCTCGACGCGCTGCTCGACGAAGATATCAAGCTGGTCACGCTGATGGGCCGGGCCGGCACGGGCAAGACGCTGCTGGCGATCGCCGCCGCTTTGCATCTATCGCTCAAGAAGAAGCGCTACCGCGGGGCGCTGGTCTGCCGGCCGATCTTCCCAGTCGGGCGCGACCTGGGCTACCTGCCGGGCGACATCGGCCAGAAGATGGACCCGTGGATGAAGCCGGTGGCGGATACGATCGAGTTCCTGCTCGACAGCGGCGGACCGATCAGCGGCCACAAGGACTGCGCCTCGCTGCTGCGCGACAACCTGATCGAGATTCAGCCGCTGACGTACATTCGCGGGCGAAGCATCTCCAACCGGTACGTCGTCATCGACGAAACGCAGAACCTGACGCCGCTGGAGATCAAGACCATCATCACACGCTGCGGGCAGTTCTCGAAGGTCGTGCTGACGGGCGATCCGGAGCAGATCGACAACCCCTACGTCGACGCGTCTGGCAACGGCTTCACGTACCTGGTGAATCGCTTCCGCGGCCAACCGATCGCAGCGCACGTCGAGATGCGCAAAGGCGAACGCAGCGAGCTGGCGGAGCTGGCGGCGAACCTGCTCTGAACCGCCGCGCGAGGCCCGTCCCGACGAAGCGTT
Organism: uncultured Planctomycetales bacterium; assembly: GCA_964403685.1. Lineage (GTDB taxonomy): Bacteria > Planctomycetota > Phycisphaerae > UBA1845 > Fen-1342 > CAYOHG01. The sequence continues at coordinate 1,416 of CAYOHG010000583.1, read as the reverse complement.
GCGAATGCACCCGCAACCGCGCACGGACGCTCGGCAATGCCCGACGGCGTTGCTCGGCCCTGGTTTGGACCAGACTACAGGCTTCACCGCGCCCTTTCAGGGCTGTCAATTCGGTCGGCAGCGGAGTGCAAAACCTGTCAATGGCAATTTTTTTTTGCGGGTGCGCGGAAGCGTTCCTCGCCTGCGCGGCGCGCAACATCGTGTCGGAGCGCGATCAACGGCGTGGCATGCTTGACACACCTGTCAACAACGTAATGTGCACGGAAATTCATTTGCCGCGCGTCAAATGCGCGGCTATTTTTAATATGCGACGTTGAGGTCGCCTCGTGTCTGGCACCAACGGCGATCCCGGCAGCTCCGGTAGCGCGTCGCAGCCCTTCTCAGTGCGTCGGCCGGTCGGCAGTAATGTACGACGCGACGTGCGGTGAACACATAGCTCGAAGGGCGGCGCGTGCGAATGCCCGGGAACGTGCGGGTGCGGGAACCCGCTGAGGGTCGCCTGACCCACGGTCGTTCCAAATTGCGAACGGCCGGGTCGGGCCGGGGTGCGGCTGATTGAGACTCTGCGGTGCCCGCGTTTCGGCTCCCCCGGGGGTTGAATCGCGAAGCGCGTGAGAGGGCGCCGGTGGAGGCACCGGCGAAGGTCGCGTCTGGAGAGCCCTGGACGGGTGAAGCCCAGGAGAGCCGCCGGCGACGGCCGCGCTAATCACGCGGTCCGGCGCAAGGCACTCGGGCAGGGGCCAAAACCTGGAAGCCGCGGCCTCTCGGGCCGGTCCGCCGGGGCAACCCGGATGGTGAACCGGGAGGAGAAACGGCACGCAGGCCCGGTCGGGCGGAAACGCGCCGATCACCCTGTTCGAGGGGAACGCTCTGAAGGGCAAATCCCAGGAGCGCTGCCGGGATGAGATAAGCCCGGCCCGGGTTCGGTGGGAGCAAGCCGCCACGAGGGTAAGCAAACCCTGAAGGCGGAACCTAGCGGCGCAGGGATGCCCGCGCGAGTGGACCACCGGATCCTGCAAGTGCTGAAGGGAACGAGAAGCTCAGGAGAGGTGTCGGCCCGTGCTGGGCCGGCCAGGATGCGCTGGGCAAAGCTCTACAGGGAGACCGAACTCGAAGAGAGGGTACGCAACGGATCGCTTAACCGCTTTCCGCGTGCCGGGCTGTGCGAAAACCTCATGACCGGGGCAACGGCCAACGGTGCAGAGGGACCGGAGAACCAGTACGGCCGGTAGCGCAGTTCGGTCAGCACTCTGAACGAGAGGTCAATCCCACAAGAGAACGCCCGTCGCCCGAAATGGCGGCGTGCGAGCAGCGCATCTGCAAACTCTGGAGAGCACGCAGGCACGAGGCGGCGCTCAGCGTCGCCTTTTTTCTTGGATGGGCCGGCGGCCCGCGGCGTCCCGCCCGGCCGCCCAA
>CAYOHG010000582.1:0-2342 GCA_964403685.1 uncultured Planctomycetales bacterium | reverse complement strand
TCAGGTCGGAGCCGATGTCGGCGATCTTGGTGAAGATGCCGCCGGCGATGCGCAGGGCGGCCGCGCCGAGCGACTCACCGATCGCAAAGCCAATGAAGCACGGACCCGCCAGGTTGCCGGGCACGAACAGCAGGATGATCAGCATGATCAGCAGTTCGACGGAGATCAGCGCCATGCCGATGCTCATGCCGGCCGAAAGCGGGATGCTGTAGCACGGATAGGGCTTGCCGCGCAGACTCGCGAAGGCCGCCCGGCTGTTGGCGAACGTGTTCACACGAATACCGAACCACGCCACGCCATAGCTGCCGGCCATTCCAACCAGGCTGAAGAAGACGATGATCGCCAGCTTGTAGGCCGGGAAACCGGTGGAGATCACGCCGGTGGCCGCGTCCACGTGCGGTGCCAGCCAGCCGTAATACGCCACGACCGCCGCGGTAATGAACACCCACAGGATCAGAAGGAATTTGCCCTGCTGGATCAGATACGCCTTGCAGGTCTCGTAAATCAGCTCGGACACATCCAGCATGAGCTTGTGAACAGCCATGTTCTTGAGGCGCGCATAGATCCACAATCCGAAACTCAGTCCGAGCGCGCACACCACCAGACCCGCCATCAGCAGCGAGTGGCCGTCGATCCCGCGAAACGTGGCCTGACTCAGGTCCGGCAGCACCAGACTGGCCTCGCCACCGCCGTGCTGGGCGCCGACCGCTTCACCGGCCGTCTGCGCGGATTCCGCCCAGGCAGAGTGATTGAGTGTCAGAATCAGGCCGATCAGCAGCGCCAAGGCCGCCGTGGCCGGTAAGAATCGGTTTCGTGGGTTCATCGTTGCGCCTCATTCGGAAGGGTCGGGGCCGCTCGCAGCCGCATGCCGCCGTCGGCCCATTGTTCGCCAAATTGCTGTTGCGATTCGCCGTTCGAACGGGACCGCCGAGCCCACTCCGCGCCAAATGTGAGCGGCGGCCCATCGGCAGACGTTGGTACGCCGCCGCGGCCTTGAGCCGGCGACAGCGTCCGCGGTCCGGTTGGTTCGATGCCGACGAGAGCGTCGGATTCTGGGCGGCTGGGCTGCAACCGTCAAGGCGAGTATGCACCTGCTCGATCGAACGAGCGCAGGTTGCGTCGTTGTGAGCTGCGCCGCGACCCGCGCCGCGCACGATTGCCACAGATGAGCCATGAAGCCTCGCCCGCGCGGCCGCGTAACGCACGCCGGAAGCCGCATTGTCGCCGACCCCGAGCGCCGGAGTGGCACGTGATCCATCAGCCATCGCCGCTGATTGTGCAAACGCAGTATTGCGCTCCCAGCGGTCCATCGTGAATCGTCCCGGTGGATCTTCAAGTCGTAACACAACATAGGAATTCAATACAGTTTGCGTTCATCCGCTGGCGGTCCGGACGGCAGTATCCGGTGGGGCATCCGCTTTAGTGCAACCGCGTCAGTGGCGCGCCGCGCCGGTGCCACCGACAAGGGTAACCTAGCGGCCTCCGACGTGACGGGCAAGGACGCGCAGAGTGATTCCGGGCACTTCGGATGAGCGCCCGCAGGCCGCACGCCGCGATCGACGGTCCGCTGGCGTCCCGGAGCGCGCGGGAGTAGCATGACGCCGCCTCCGATCGGTTTTACTCAACCCGCGAGCGGATCGCGTCGCTTGACTCCAGACGAATCACGGCTGCCGGTCGGTCGCCGCCCGAAATCGTCGCCGAGCGCCCGCAAATCCATATCTATCTGTAAGTTAGCGATTGCACTCTTGGTGCTGGGAATCGCCGCACGACTGCTGCGCTACGCCTTGCGCTTCCCGCTCTGGGGCGATGAGGCGTTTGTTGCCATCGATCTGCTCATCCGGGATTTCGATCAATTGTTCGACCCGCTCACGTATCGCCAGTTCGTGCCGCTGCTGTTCATGGCGGCCGAGCTTGCCATCACGCGCGCGCTGGGCACGACCGAGTGGGCCGTGCGTCTGTTTCCCCTGGTGTGCGGGCTAGCGGCGCTGGTCTTGTTCTGGCGCTTCGTACGGCACGACTTCGGGCCGCGGGTCACGCTGCTGTCGGTCGGGTTCCTGGCGGCCGCGTACTACCCGATCCGCCATGCCGTCGAAGTAAAGCCCTACGCGACGGACCTGCTGGTCGCGGTCATGCTCCTGTCGCTGGCCCGCGCTGTGCTGAGCCACCTGACCGCCTCGGGCCGCTGGCTGGTGTTGATCGCAGCCGCCGGCGCGTCCGTCTGGTGTTCGTATCCGGCGGCGTTTGTCGCCGGCGGCATCGGACTCGTACTCACGGGCGCGCTGATCCGACGGTTCACGCCGGCACTGCTGGGATGGTGGTCCGGCTTCGGCATAGTCCTCTGC
>CAYOHG010000581.1:0-2345 GCA_964403685.1 uncultured Planctomycetales bacterium | reverse complement strand
GTCCTGCTGTTGACGGCCCGCGACCAGGTCAGCGACCGCGTCGGCGGGCTCGACGCGGGCGCCGACGACTACCTCGTCAAACCCTTCGCGCTGAGCGAGCTGCTGGCGCGCGTGCGGGCGCTCGTGCGACGGAGATACGATCGGGCCGACCCGGTCATCCGCGTGTCGGACCTGGAGATTGACACGTCCCGACACGCCGTGCGGCGGGCCGGCCGGAGCATCGAACTGACCGCTCGGGAGTACGCGCTGCTGGAGTTCCTGGCGCTGCGGGCCGGCGAACTGGTCACGCGCAGCCAGGTCTGGGAGCACGTGTACGAATTTCACGGCGCCGCCGAAAGCAACGTCGTCGACGTCTACGTCGGCTACCTACGCCGCAAGCTGGAAGCGCCCGGCCGTTCCAAGCTGATCCACACACGTCGCGGCGAAGGTTACGTGCTGGGAGCCGCACCGTGACACTCAGCCTGCGGCGGCGGCTGCTGATCGGCACCGCGCTGGGCACCGGCGCCGTCCTGCTGGCCGCCGGGCTGGGGCTGTATCAGTGGATGCGGGGATCATTGCTGGCGGCGTTTGATGCGGCGCTGCGCGAGAAGGCCGCCACGCTGGCCGAGCTGATGGAGCAGGAGGGCGACCGCGTCGACCTGGAATTCGCGGAGGTGGAACTGCCCGAATTCACGCGCTCGCAATCGCCGGAATACTTCGAAGTCTGGGACGCCGCCGGCGCCGTCGTGGCGCTCTCGCCGTCGCTGCGAGGCGGGCAACTGCCGCGGCCCGGTGACGAGCCGCGTACGCCGACGGTGCAGCCGTGCGTATTGCCGGACGGGCGCCCCGGGCGAATGGTGTACCTGTCCGTCGTGCCGCGCCCGGATCCGGAGTTCGAATCCACCGCGCCCCCCGGCCGCGTGACGCTTGCCCTGGCCCGCGGCGTGCGCGAAGTGCAGGCGGCCTTGGCGAGCCTGCGTACGGCGCTGTGGGGCGTCGGTCTGCTGGCGACGCTGTCTTCCGTTGTGGTGCTGGCCGTTCTGGTGCGCGCCGGATTGCGGCCGGCGGCCGGGCTTGCAGACGCCATCGCGCAGCTCGACGAACGTCGAATGACTGCGCGCATCGCCAGCGAGCGTCTGCCGGTCGAGCTGCTGCCGATCGCTTTGCGGCTGAACGAACTGCTGGAGCGGCTGGAGCAGGCGCTGCTGCGTGAGATCGCCATGACGGCCAACGTCGCCCATGAGCTGCGCACGCCGCTGGCGGGACTTCGCTCCACCCTGGAAGTTGCGCTCGCGCGCCCGCGCGACACGTCGGCGTATCAGGAGGCGCTCGACGCCTGCCTGCGAATCGCGCTGCAAACCCAGGCGATGGCCGAAAACCTGCTGGCGCTGGCCCGGCTCGACAGCGGCGCCGACGGCGCCCCCGCCGCGCCGACCGACCTCGCCGCCTTGATCGATTCAACCTGGGAGACGGTCGCGGTGCGCGCCCGGAAGCGCGGTTTACGCTTCGACTGCCAGCTTCAGCGGCCGCTCGAGCGGACCACCGACGCTGCGAAGCTGGGGCTGGTGCTGCGAAACCTGTTCGAAAACGCGGTGGAGTACGCCGATGCCGGGGGCACGGTCACGATCCGGGGCGAACGGCGCGGGGCCGCCGTCTACCTGCACGTGGCCAACAGCGGCAGCCAGATCAGCGCCAGCCAGGCAGCCCGCGTATTCGATCGCTTCTGGCGCGGTGATGCGGCGCGACATGCCAGCGCGGCGCACAGCGGACTGGGGCTGGCGCTGGCACGTTCGCTGATTGAGCTGCTGGGCGGGACCATCACCGCCGAGTCGGTCGCGGGCGGGGAGTTCCGCGTCGCGCTGACGCTCTGAACGCGTTCCCTCCGCGCCCGCAAGCCAGGTCGATTCACGCTGCCGGCAACGTGCCGCGGCGTCCGATCAGCCGCAGGTATTCCCGAAGTTCACCAGCATCAGGGACAAGTCATCCAGGTCGATGTCGCCATCGCCGTCAATGTCGCCGTCGCTGGGCTTGGCGCCGCTGGTCATGCCGAAGTTCACCAGCAGCTCCGAGAGGTCGTCCAGCGTGATCGTGTGGTCGTTGTTCAGGTCGCCGATGCAGAGCTGCACCCGCATGAATGCGTCCGGCGTGCCGAAAACCGGATTGGAGTTCAGGTCGTTGCCGGCCGAGTCGCGCAGGTTCGCGATGAAGTAGATCGTCCAGTTCTCGGTCAGCGCCACGTCGTTCGGGGCGAACGCGCTGAGCGTGTTATTGCCGCGGCCGATGAAGGCATCGTCGTCCAAGGCGCCGTTGCCATCCAGATCGACCGGATCGCCCTCGCGCGCCACGACCTGCTCGCCGTTGAACAC
>CAYOHG010000580.1:806-2346 GCA_964403685.1 uncultured Planctomycetales bacterium | reverse complement strand
CGTTGAACGCGACCGCGCCGCGGTCGGGCGTGACCATTCCGAGGATCATGCGGAACGTGGTCGTCTTGCCGGCGCCGTTTCGGCCCAGCAGGCCGACAATCTCCTGCTGCTGCAGGACAAAGCTGACCTCGTTGACGACCGTCCGCGGGCCGTAGGTCTTCACGAGCTTGGTCACCTAGAGGAGGTTCATTGCGGCGCGTAAGTCCAGTCAGAGGATGCGGATGCGGGGGTCGAAATCAAGGCGGCGCGGCATTGTGGATAAGCTTTGGAGCCGTGAGGAACGCTGAAAGTGGCAGCTTGACAAGCGTCTGACCGCCTTACTGAACACCCTTGCAACGTGAACATGCTGCAAACACGCACAGCAAAGGCTTGCGACGGATGAAAGGAATGAAACACCTTATTTCTCAAATGCTTATATCACTCCAACGCATCCTTGGTCCGATCTGCCGCGTCGAGCTGCGGATGTCGTCGCCTTGTTGTTCGCCGCCGAAAGCCGTTTTTCGTCGGCGCGCGGACTTGACGCGCCGCCATTGTGGATAACTCGTCGAAAACCCTCGCGCCGAACCGCAACCGGTTCAGAGCCATCGCAGACGACGGAACAACGCCAGCAGCAGGACGATCGAAGCGAGCATCGTCCCGCAAGTGATCCAGAACGCCACGCTTGAGCCAACGGGCATCGCCTCGAAGTTCATGCCCCAAAAGCCGGTGATCACGTTCAGCGGCAATGCCATCACGGTGATGATGGTCAGCGTCTTCATGATGCGGTTGAGGTTGTTGCTGACGCTGCTGAGGTAGATGTCGCGGGCGCCGACGACCAGATGACCGAGGACCTCGTCAACGAGGCCAACCGGCTGGCCGGCACGCTCGGCACGCTGATGTTCACCGAGGATCCCGACGGCCGCGTGCGCGTCAACCTGCGCAGCAAACATACGCTTGACGTGGCGGCGCTGGCGCAGCGGTTCGGCGGCGGCGGGCACGTCCGCGCCGCCGGCGCGCGCGTCGCCGGAGCGCTGGACGACGTGCGTCGGCAGGTGCTGGCCGCCGCCTGCGCGCTGCTCGAGTCACCGGCTCAAGCGCCCACGGGAGGCCCGCGCCATGAAGGGTAGCGCCTTCGACAAATGCCCCGCCATCCGCGTGATGATGATGCCGCGCGACACCAATGCCCACGGCACGATCTTCGGCGGCGTGATTCTCAGCTACATTGACCAGGCCGGCGCGATCGAAGCGCGGATGCACACGCCGCACAAGTTCGTCACGGTCGCAATGGACGGCGTGGAATTCAAGCAGCCGGTGTACGTCGGGGACGTGTTGAGCTTCTACACGGAGCTGACCCGCTCCGGCCGCACATCGATGACAATCAAGGTCTTCGTGGAGGCTGAGCGCTTCCGCGACCCCAGCCAGTTCGTCCCGGTCACCGAGGCGACGCTCACGTACGTCTCGATCAACGAGCACGGCCGCCCGGTTCCGCTCGGGGAGATTCACTGACCGCCCGCCGCGGCCGCGCCGCGCGGCCAATAGAACGCGCCGGCGAGTCGAAGCC
>CAYOHG010000580.1:0-796 GCA_964403685.1 uncultured Planctomycetales bacterium | reverse complement strand
TTGCGCGGTCAGCCGGCCTCCTCCTCCAGCCGGCCGCGGACCGGATCGTACTTGTCGTAGATCTGCACGCGCTCCTTGACCTGCCCGTCGACCGGGTCGATGTACGTAACAACCACCGACGACTTCTGCTGATACTCGAACTTGCCGTCCTTGCCGGCGATCCGCTGGGCGACGGGCGCGTCGAAGCGCACGTCGAGCACGACCGCGTTGGTGGCGAAGTCGATTTCGGCCTCGAGCTGCTTGCCGGACTCGTCGAACTCGTCCACCTTGACTTTCTTGCTTTCGCCGATGACCTGTCCGGGCGCCACTTCGAAGCGCTCCTTGGTCCAGCGGCCCTTGCGCCAGCCCCAGACTTCCATGACCGCGGTCCCCTTGGTCTCGGTCCCGCCGGTGACGAAAAAGTAGGTCTTGGGCGTCACCGTGATCGGGTCCGTCGCGTAGGACCAGTCGCCGGCGATGACCGGCGAGCGGGCTTCCTCGGCGTTGGCAAGCGGACGCGGGTGACCGACGTAGCGATTCCAGAGCTTGACGCGCATGCGATAGCGATACGTCTTGCCCGACTCCACCGTGTCATCGTGGAACCACACGGCCGGCGCCTTCGTTTCCGGCTTGACCACCAGTTCCTGTCCGGCGTCGCGCGACGAGCGCCCGCCGCTCAGGCTGAGCCGCTTGAGCGCCTTGCCGGCGATCAGGGCGAGTTTGTCGGAGTCCTTCTTGTGGCCGGCATTCGCGTTGGGGTCGCTCTTGACGCGCCGCGCGATGTCGACGACGCGATCGTATTCCTTGAGCTTCAGGG
>CAYOHG010000579.1:0-2360 GCA_964403685.1 uncultured Planctomycetales bacterium | reverse complement strand
AGAGCGTCACGTTGCCAACGTGAATGTCGTGGGTTCAAGTCCCATCACCCGCTTTCAAACACCTCCCGGCACGGGCGGCCGCCCCGTGCGAGCCGTCGCACTTGCTTTCGCTGCTTGAGGTCGGTCGCCGTGCGTGGCGATCCAGTCCGGATCCGGTTTGCGCCGAAACGGTGACGCCGCCGGTTCGCTGCATTGAGCGAGTCACGGCGGACGGATGGTCTACGCATCAGGGAGCTGGCGTTAGCCATGGCTGGGCTCGCGCGGCGCGTGTCTTATCCGGCTCGGCGGTGTTCCAAGCCGGGTGTAGTTCGCGCAGCAGGCCGCGCGCCCAGACGCCGGCCGCCGGCCAGCAACGCAGCCCCGATCGCCGTCAGAATGCCGGTTGCCGGCTCCGGAACCGTCACGATCTCAAGCCGCGGAAACGGCATCAGCGGGCTGGGGATGTCCGTGTACGCGAACGCCAGCTCGCTCGGCGGCGTTCCCGGAGTGTCCAGCAGGTCCGTCAACCGGCCGCCGACCACGATCGAATCGCCAATGGCGGCGTTTAGCCCGGCGAGCCCCTCGGGCGTGACCTCCATTTCAACGTCCGAGCCGCAGGCATCCCCGGAAACAGTGGCCAATGCGAACGGCACCCCGGTCCCGAGGGATTCGTACAGCGGCACGATCATCGGCGGAGGCAGCGGCATTCCGAACGCTTCCGCGAACGCCGTCCAGTGAAACGTGCTGGTGGTCACCAGGTAATCTTCGGTCGGGTCGGGGCTGATGTAGCCGCACGGTTCCCCGGGATGGTCCGGGTCGCCCGGCATGTACAGTTTCAGCGTCGCGCTGACGATCGGCTCGCTTACTCCGGAGAGGTCGAAGATGAACCAGTTGCGGCGTTCGACCGGCGTAGAAGGGACGGAGTAGCCGGTGTAGTAGTTCATGAAGCCGGGCGTGTAGCTGCCGTCCGCCTTGAACCCGCTGGAAAAGGTCGATTCGATGGTCAGCACGTCGGCCAGGCCGCAGACGGCTACGAACGGCAGTACCACGAGCGCAGTCCGGTGACACATTTCCTACCTCCTCCTAAGCAAGATGTGTAGCGCGTCAGCCTAGCGGGCGGCCCGCCGGATCGCAATCCAATCGCCGCTCGCTTTTGCACCCGTGCCGTATACTCCGCTCACCGCCGCGTATCGTGCGGCTGGGGAGGCGCCTGGCATGCTGCAATCCTTCCACCCAGCCAACCGCGACCTGATCGTCAACATCAGCGGTCGGCTGGTGCATCGCGACCAGGCCGCGATCTCGCCGTTCGACTCCGCCGTACAGGGCGGCGACGCGGTCTGGGAGGGGCTGCGGCTTTACAACGGCCGCATCTTTGCGCTGACGGAACATCTCGCCCGGCTGCGCGGATCGGCCCGGGCGCTGGCCTTCGCACAGATTCCCAGCGACGAGGAGATCATTCGCGAAATCCGCCGCACGCTGGCTGCCAACCACATGTTCGACAACGTGCACATCCGCCTGACGCTGACGCGCGGGGTGAAGTACACCAGCGGTATGGACCCGCGGCTGAACCGCGTGCCCGACCTGGATGCGAACGGCGTGCCGGGCGAGTTTACCGATTCGCCCCCGACACTCATCATCCTCGCCGAGCACAAGCCGCCGGTGTACGACCGCGGCGGTATTACGTTGATCACCAGCACCGTTCGCCGATTCCCGCCGGACTGCCTGGACCCGAAGATTCATCACTGCAACCTGATTCAGTCGATTCTGGCGAAGATTCAGGCGAACACCGCCGGGGCCGACGATGCGCTCATGCTCGACCTGCGCGGGTTCGTAGCCGAAACGAATGCCACGCATGTGTTCGCCGTCTCGCGAGAGCTGAGCGCCTGGGCGGCCGCGCAGCGCAATCGGGCCGCCTGGCAGAAGCCCGATGACTGGGGCTCCCCGAGGCACGTCTCCGGCGAGGGCGGGAAGCGCGCAGCTCCGAGCTGCAACCCAGGCCCGGGTCGGTCAGTGGTTCTGACCCCGTTCTGCCACGCCTGCCCGGAGGGGATCACGCGCGCCAGTGTGCTGCGGCTGTGTCGCGAGCACGGGATCCCCCACGCCGAGGCGGATCTGTCGCTGACGGAGCTGTACCGGTCCGACGAGGTGTTCTGCACGGGGACGATGGGCGAGCTGGTGCCGGTGCTGAAAATCGATGGCCGGACGATCGGGGATGGCCGGGTCGGCGCGCTAACCGGCAAGCTCACCGGTCTGTATCGCGAACTGGTTCAATCGCGGGGCGTGCCCGTGGCGGAGCGGACGTCTCCAGCGAGTGACGTCTGATTGCCGGCTTTCAGCCGGAGGGCCGGCGGCGAGCGACCGGGCGAGCCGGGTGCCGCGGG
>CAYOHG010000578.1:0-2366 GCA_964403685.1 uncultured Planctomycetales bacterium | reverse complement strand
CTCTCGCACTCGTCGGGAATTCCGTTGGCGTTGGAATCGGGACTGACCAGGCCATCGCCGTCGGGGTCGCTCGGGTCCAGGTCGCATTCATCGGGGATGCCGTTGAGGTTGCAGTCGCTCTCGCACTCGTCGGGCGTGCCGTTGGCGTTGCAGTCGACGTCCGGCGGTTCGAGTTGAATGTCCCAGGGGATCAGCTTGGCGGTCTCTTGCCACTGACTGGCGTCGTCGCGCTCGAAGACGTAGGCGGCGTCTGCGCCACAGGCACCTGCGACAAGCGTCTCACCGTCCAGCGCGACTGCGTTTCCATATTGGTCGAGGCTCTGAGCATCGTGGCCCACAAGACTGGCCGAACGCTCCCACGTACGGTCGAAGTACTCATACACCTCAGTGACTCGCTCGCCGACGATTCCGACCACCAACATGTTGCCGTACAGGAGCACCGGCTTGCCGAATCCGTCGCCGTCGCCTCCATCCGGACGCAAGAGTTTTTGCGTAAGATCCCACCCTTTTGAGGACCGCTCGTAAATGTAAATGCCCCCGGCGTTTCGCGCAAGCTCGTCATTGAGCCAGCCCCCGATGACCATGCGATTGTCGTCGCTATCCAACGCTCAACCGTACTCGTCCTGCACTCCACCATCCGCCGGAACGAACTTCGCTGCCATGCATTGGGCCACGGCCGGGTATGCCGCGAGCCCGCCCTGAAGCACGCAGACGGCGCTGAGCGTGCTCAGGTTGAAAAAACGAAAGTACATACTGGGCTCCAACTCATAATCGGAATGGATATGGCGGACCGCTAAAAAGGGCGCGACGGAATCTGCCCGCCGCTGTCGGACGGGCGCACCACGTAGGCCATCAGCGCCTGGCCCTGGTACGCCGCGATGGAGGTGCTCCAGATGGGCGCGTTCGACTCGTCGGTCCCGAACGCGGCGATCTCGCGATCGTCGCGGCCACTGATGACCTCGGCCGTTCCGGTCATCGCCGATCCACCTGCGAGTGCCAGCGCCAGCAGCATGGCCGCGGCGCGGACGCTCCGCTTCATTGTAGCCGGCGCGCTGCGCGGACCGAACGGAATCTGGCCGCCGCCGGTACCGGGGACGCGGGTGGATGGACCGGATTCACGACGTGTTAGGGGGGGTATTCAGACTGCGTAGCATGGCTCACTCCTTGCGCCAGACCGCGCAGGGCAAGCCGCCGCAACCGCCGGCGACGAAGCCTCCGCGCGGTCCGTGGAAGTCAAGCAGGCAATCTGCGCGCCGGGACGGAGTGAGGCAGCCGGTCAGCAGGTCGAAGCGTCGAATGGTCAACCGGCCGAGAGGTCAGCAGGTCGAAAGGCTACCGTTCGCTGAGAACGCCGCTCCGCGCAACGTCGTCGCTTCGTCCCTACATCCCTTTGTCCCCTCCACATCCCACCTGTTGCCGGCGCGGCCTTTTACGCCCGCGCCGGCTCGACGACCGCGTCGACCTCGATTTCGATCAGCATCTGCGGGTCGATCAGCGATCGGACCTCGACCATCGTCACGCACGGGCGGTGATCGCCGAAGAACTCGCGGTGCGCCGCGCCGTACTCCCGCCAGCGCGTGATATCAGTGACGAAGAGCCGGCTGCGGACGATGCTCGTGCGCGCGCCGCCAAGCTGGCGCAAGGCCGACTCGATGATTTCGAAACAGCGGCGCGTCTGGGCGACGGCGTCGCCGGGGGCGTGGGTGGTCCCGTCGGGATTCACGGGGGCCGTGCCGGTTACGTAGATGAGCTGGCCGACGCGCAGCGCGCGGCAGTACCCGACCTGCTCTTCCCAGGGCGCACCGGAGTAAACGCGTTGAATCGACATCGGTGGTGTCCTGGCGTGGTCCGACCGCGCCCGGTCCCGGCCGCGAATCAGGTTGCCCGCAGGTCCGCCAGGAAGTCCGCCAGCGATTTGTGCTTGTCCATCCGCTCGACCAGCGTCGTGATCTGCTTGGCCGGGGGCAGGTCGTTCAACTGCCTGCGCAGCATGGCCACCTTGCGGAGCGTCTCGGCGTCCCAGAGTTTTTCTTCCTTGCGCGTGCCGGATTCGTTGAGGTTGACCGCCGGCCAGATGCGCATGTTGGCCAGTTCGCGGTCGAGGGCGAGCTCCATGTTTCCGGTGCCCTTGAATTCCTGGAAGATGAACTCGTCGGCGCGGCTGCCGGTCTGCACGAGGGCGGTGCCGATGATGGTCAGCGAGCCGCCGCCTTCGACGTTGCGGGCGGCGCCAAAGATCTGCTTGGGCTCCTGTAGCGCCCGGATATCCAGCCCGCCGGTCATGGTGCGTCCGCTGCTGCCGACGAAGCTGTTGAAGGCGCGGCCGAGCCGCGTAATCGAGTCCAGCAGCACGACCACGTGGCGGC